>NZ_CAURLX010000047.1:0-14290 GCF_963525585.1 uncultured Capnocytophaga sp.
CTACCTCCGCCGTTGTCGTCGTCTTTCCCGCAAGAGGAAACGAATAATGCTGTGGCAATAAGAGTCGAAAGAATGAGTTTTTTCATACTTTTTATTTTTAGAAATCTATATTTAGGACACAAAAGTATGAAATTTAAATTCTTAATAATCAATAATTAACAATAGTTTAGTATCTACTTTAAGGGTAGATTGGGGAGACTTTCTCGCTTGAAAGGGGAGCTCAGAGTCAGGAGGAAGGCTTTGAGAGCTGCTTTTTCTTCTTTGGTAAGAGAGAGTTTTTGAAGCAAGGGGTCTGTGGTGGGGAATAAAGGGTCGTTTTCCTGATCTTTGCGAGGCTTAGGGTGCGCCATTCCTGCATCATACATTTGGATAACCTCGTCCAAGGTAGATATTAGTCCATTGTGCATATAGGGTGCTGTACGAGCTACTTCACGTAGGGAAGCAGTCTTAAAACGACCTACATCAGCTTTCTCCTTGCTAATTTTGTATCTACCCAAATCCTCATATTTACGTCCATAGTAGGATAGTCCTAAGTTGTGAAACTGTTGGTCAGAAAAGAGGGGAGAGAAATGACAGTTAATGCAGCGAGCCTTGGTACGGAATAGGTGTAGTCCTAAGACCTCCTCATCAGTGAAGAGGTTTTTGTCGCCTGCAATAAAGCGGTCAAACTTGCTTTTTCCACTGACAATGGTACGCTCATAGGTGGCAATCGCATCAAAGATACGAGAGAGGGTAATGGTCTCATCACCAAAGGCATCCTTGAAGTAAGGGCGATAGCCTTTGATACGTTTGATATGCTTTACGGCTACTACTTCATGAGAAGCCATCTCTACAGGATCGGTAAGAGGGAACATAGCCTGAGACTCGAGGGAGCTTGCCCTTCCATCCCAAAAGAAAGTCGTATGATAGGCCATATTGAACACCGAGGGAGAGTTTCTTATACCATTCTTTCGGTCATGACCAAAGGAAACACTACGCCCATCAGCCCATCCTAATTCAGGATCGTGACAGTTGGCACAAGAGATCTGTTTGGATTTTGAGAGACGAGGGTCAAAGAACAGGAGCTTACCTAGTTCTTTTTTTGCATCCGTGTAAGGGTTGTTCTCAGGGAAAGAGAGCTTAGGTAAGGAACCAATCTCCACATAGCTTGCTTTTACACTTTCATCCAAGAAAGGAGCTTCCCAGTTTTTGGTATCCCCACTGCTATAGGCTTCTCGGAGCTGAGCAATATATTCAGGTTCGTACAAGGAGTCTTTCAGCTGAGTGAAAGAGAAGAAAACCCCTATACAAAGAGGCAAGATAAATAATTTTTTCATTTTAGGGCTTTAGGGTTATGGAGGCAAAGATATGATTTTTATTTTAGAAGAGAAATAGAAAAAGCTACCCCATAGCGATTGGCTCCCTTGAAAGAAGTAGTATAGGTGGAATGGATACCTGTGATCAGTAAGGTTTGCTTGGAAAGGCGCTTCTTGAGGTCAGTTCCTAAAGAAAGCTGATAGCGGGTAGTGAGGAAGAACTTATGGTCAGGGTAGATGACTTCCCCATAGAAAAGGCGCAGAGTACGGGCAGCATAGTCCCTTTCCTCATAAGGTTTGAGATAATCTTCGTTTTGGTTGATTAACTTGTTATGGAGAGGAGTGATAATAGTGCCCTTTAGGAGTGGACGTATTAGGAAAGTATCCACCTCATAATCCTTTGCCCAAAGAAAAGAAAGAGCCAATGTACTATGATCGGTAAGTGTTTTGGCAATGATGTCTTTCTGATAGGCTCCCTGATAAGCTCCTTCAAAGGCAAGCTCACGGGAGGTAGTTCCAATGTTTTTTAACAAATTGGCAGAGAAAGTAATATCTTCTTGGTAGGAACGATAGCTCCGTCCTTGGCGTTTCATAAGGCGATTGGTAGCTTTCCTTTGGGAGGCTACTATGGAGAAACTCAGTACTTGGTCTTCTTTTAGTTGTTTGATATAGTGTGATTTAACTAAGAAATTATCTTCATAGAGGCGGGCTATGATATCCTCATCAAACTCACTATCGTTACCATTGAGGTAGGTTTTCGTAAGTGTATTTCTATAGCTTCCTTCTACAAGGAATTTGTGTTGTTCTCCTGTGTAATGGTAGCCCAGTGCAAAGCCGTAATAGTCGTTGTTATGCTTATTATTAGCATTGGGAGGGAGCTGAAAAGTGCCATACCCCAGTTGCCAGCGATTATACTTGATGTAGTTATTAGGAGTTTGTCCCTCTTCGTCGACAAATTTCAAAAGATTAGTAGCTTTGTTGTATCCATATTCTCCAGAAAGGGCTATTTTGTGTTTCGGAAAGATACGAAAGGCTGTTTGTGCAGTGAAATGGAGCTCATTATGGCTTGTTTTTGGGCGAGGATCGTAGGATTCTCGGAATTTTTCCTCATAATTGATACGAGTAGCGAGGGTTATATCCCATACTTGTTTGTAGATAGGAATGCCTGCTCCACCGAAGATATTGTACTGTTGGTTTACCCAAGGGGCGGGACGGCTTACAGCAAAGTAATGAGGATCAGGCATAAGTCCATTAGGCTGTACTTCTTCTTCGGAGAGCGTCCAAGCCTTGTCTTTCTGATAGATACGTTGTAGGTTGAGCTTTCCAAAGAAATGGATACGCTTATGCTTATAGAAACCATAGGAGTGCAACCCAAAGTCTGTTTGTTCCTGAGCCTCTTGTGCAAGGCGAAGATTACCCTCCTTATGGTTAAGGTATAGGCTACTGAAGGTAAAATTGTCAACGGGTATCTCTGTAAGAAATATAGGAGAGGACTCATATAGAGTATACATTTTTCTAAACAGTTCAGTGTCAGGGGCAATTTGTCCAAAAGAAGTAGCTCCAAAGAGCCCACATAAGGGTAAAAAGAGTCTTTTCATAGCAAAAAAGGAAAGAATGAGTGCCCTAAGGCACTCATTCGTATAACTAAACAATAATTAATCTAAAGCACTAAGGTCAAATATTTTATCTTTTCTTTCAAAATCATTAGAGGAGTTGTTGGTATCTTGGTAACGAGTGATACCATTTCGATTGTCTTTTACTTTACGGATAAATACTTCAGAAGAATAAAAGCCCTTAGCCTTGAGCTCTCCTGCATCTATGCTGTTGGGGAGACGATGAGGCAGGTAATCACTATCTTTAAAATTTTGACCATTGATTCCATCAATAATTTTATCCAAAGGAATCTGTACATACTTAGCAGTAGTAGCAGTTACATTGGTTACCGTAGGCATTGGAACACGCTTATATGCCTGATAATTTTCCTTAGTATCTCTGAATAGGATATAAGCTTCTCTACCCATAGTGTCCAAAAGGAAATCTTTTCCACCACTTTTGTGGAGCATCACCATATTAGTAACGGCTGGATTATCACTATCCAGAGTGCCAGTTTTAACAAAAGAGTTATCTAGATATACTTCAAAGTGAGCACGGCTTAGGTCAACAGTTAGCTCAGGATTTAATACAGGCTGTCCAGGGATAGGTTCTTTGTGGTTACGAGCAGAAGAGGCTACAATTTTGGACTTACCAGGAGCTAAAGGATATTCCCTTCCACTGCCAGGAAAAGCAATCACAGTCTTAGCATATACATAGTCAGTATTGGCTTTTTCACCTAAGCCTTCTAAGCCTTCAGCTTGTTTCCAATCATATTTTCCTTCAGCATCATATCCTTTTTTACCTTTATTACTTGCAGAGAGTTTTTGGACTCCTTGTAGCTTGGCAAAGTAGATTCCATCCAAATAGATAGTATCAGAAGAGTTATTATGTACCTCGAAGAAGCTATCAAAGTATTTGGCAGCTGTTTGTAAGTTGGAACCTGTGTAGTATATCTGTTTGATAACCAAGTCGCCCATACGGGAAGTACTCATCTTGAGAGAGAAAAAATTTGTTTCTCTGGAGATGGTTACACCTTGCTTGGAAGCTGCAAAATTAGCCTCATTGTCAAAGCCAAAAAGGGTGTTATTTTGTTCCTTAGTTAGGGATTTTGATACCTCTATATTATAGGTGCCGGGTAGGAGTTGTAGGATAGCCCTTCCCTCGTCGGATGTGGTAGCCTCATACTGTTGTCCTGTGGAGGTATCAATAAGTTTTACCACAGCACCAGAGGCTTTGAGGTTATTGAATTTCTCTCCATAAGTAGCCTCTACAGTATAGGAAATACGGGATACTTGTCCGTTGTCATTTCCACTGCTAAAGCTGTCATCATCCTTACGACAAGCACTCAGTAGTGCTATGCAAGATAAAAATAAAACAATTTTCTTCATAAAAAATTAATTAACTAATAATTGTATAGAATAGCTGTTAGTTATCTAGTAGCTAATAACTTATAGATGGTCACTAGCTATTAAATCATATTTTTCCAAATTTGAAAGTAGCGGTAGCTCCAAAGGAAATAGCTTCATTGACACGTGTTTCGGATCCAGCAATGACTATGGTAGGTCGATAATTCGCTACATTGTTGATATAGAAAGACAATGATAATCCATTCTGTAGTTCTTTAGTAAGACGTAGGTGGAAGTTATGGTACATAGGAGTACGTCTGTCTTGGTTTGCGGTCCCTACTACTCGGTGGAGTGACTGATAGCGACTATTGCTTCGATCAGCCTCTGGGATTACAATATGTTCCAATTGGTTGTTGAGGTAGCCCAAGGGGTAAATCTCCTTGATTGTAGCAAATTGGTTGCTAAAGGTGAATTGCTCTATAGTCAGGGAGGTTAGTAGTCCTAAGAAAGGAAGGTGATAGGTAGCGGTAAGTCGTAAGCTGAGTTTGTCAGCTCTATTGGTATCTCTTGGGTACAATATATAACGATGTTCAGTATCAGCTAAGTTGGTATTGGGTACTTGGTTAGGCAAGTTGCTGGTTGATTCGGAATATACATAACTTCCAGAGAGGGTGAATTGGGTATTGATAGCTTTAATTTTGTTAAAGTGCATCATCAGTTCAACTCCTGTATCTCTATTTTTAGCTGTATTTCCCGTAGTCTGGTATTCTAATATTATATTTTTATAATTTGTAATAGTATATGATGGAGGTAAAGAAGGGTTGGGGTTAGGGGTAAAAGTTAATTCTGGTATAGGATAAAGTCCTAAGTAAGGAGTGTTCTCGAATCCATCATAATTATAGTTGAGAAATCCGGTAAGGTTGATACGTACAAAAGATAAAGTAAGGTCTGTTCCTATCTCATATTTCCAGGCTTTGGCAGGCTTCAGAGGTACTTCTGGACGTTCTATCACATAGGTTTGTATGTAATTGACCGCATAGTTAGCAGTACGTAAGTCTTTCACTAAGATATCAAAGAAGACATTCCCAGGGAATCGGTTCTGTAAGGAAGGTGCCTTGGTAGCTAGCCCTGCTCCAGCTCTGAATTTCACAGAAGGGGAGAGGGTAAAGGCGATATTGGTACGAGGGCTGAGTGAGGAAAAACCATTTTGGTTCTCATACCTTAGCCCTAAGTTGGCTGCTAAGGACTGACGGTTATTGAAAGTATAGGTGATATTGTCCTGTACATAGAAGTGGAAGAGCTTATTGGCAATTACATAACGATTAAAGTTCAGCGCCCGTACTCCCTGCCTGCTATCTGTTCCTCCTCTGTTAGGGCTTAGAGAAGCCAAGGTAGAAGCGGAATTAGCATCAAAAATCTTTCCTTCTCCTATATTATCACTATAAGTAAAGCCTGTTCCAGCTGATAATAGGTGGCGGAAATTATGATGAAAGAGATCTTTGGAAGCGCTCAGATTCAGGGCGCCATTAATAGGTTCGCCTATAGTACGCTCCTTGGACATATAGGAGACAGGTGTATAGACTCCTTGGTGAAAAGAGGTACGGTCAGCCAAAGGGACAACATTACCTATCCCATTGACATAGTATTCCTTAGTAGAATCTGTTCTTATGTGTGAGAAGCTCAGGGAGCTAGTTAGTTGGTCTATCCAAGGGCTTTCCAGCTGTAAGGTAGTACGGTTGCTTAGTGTATAGCTATATTCTTTTTTTGAAGATCCATTACGGAAAGCCTGATCTAATTCTTTGTATTGCTTGCTACCATCTAAGTTGCTTCTTGCCGATAAGGAAAGAGTATTCTTTAAGCGTTGGGAAGGGCTGTGAGTGCTCCATATCCCAGTGGTGGTAATGCGGTTGAACGACATCAGGTCATTACGAGGGTCACTATTGGAGTTAAGGTAGTCTATAGAGAGACTTAGGCTTCCCCAGTTCTTAGGGAGCTTGAATCCTTTTTGAGCACTGATCGTATTACCTCCCCCTACCATAGAAGCTGAAATTTGCAGAGGAGAGACACCTGCCTTTCGCTCTACAATAATCAATCCTGAAGTAGCATTACCATATTTAGCATCAGCGATACCACTGATGACTTCTACTTTTTCTATATTGGAAGCTGGAATAGTACGTAGGTCAATAGAACTATTGGCGTGGGAAAAAGCTGCCTTATTGTTTCCTCCTTTTTGTGTAAAGGAATAGGTTTGCATATTCTCATCATTGGAGATATACATATCATCTATGATAAAGCCAACTCCAAAAGCATTATTTTGGTTTTGAATAGCTGTACGTAGTTGGATATCTTTTGGGCTATCCAATGCGATATTTTTGATGGGTTGTCCAGGGAGTTGTTGGAGTACATCAGAGAGGGAGAGTGATTGGAATTGGCTAATAGCATATTTGTCAAGGATAATTGCCGAGCTGGTTTTGTCCTTGACTTTATCGGCGGTAACTACTACCTCCTTGAGGGATAGAGTTTCTTCTTTGAGAGTAATGGTTAGAGAAGTTTTTTCTCCTTTTAAAGATAATCTCTCCATACCTAGAAATTGTATATCTAAGTCATATTCTTTGCTGAAAGGTAGAGAAAACTGTCCATTCTCATCACTAATAGCCCATTTCTTAGAGAGCTTATCCATAATACTAACTCCCATAAGAGGAACTTTCTGTTCATCAAGAATAATACCTGTAACTCTTTGTTGTCCAAATATAAAAGAAGAGCTTATAAAAAATAATCCTAATAATAGAAATTTCATCTGCAACTAATTTCGTTGCAAAGATATTATTTAAAGTAAATCTAATTTCAGTTTTTAACATATGTTTATGCTAAAATTGTTTTCATCTCTCCAATACATATGTTTTCATTGTTTATAAAAGAGGAAAGTTTTACCAAAGTAACCCCCATAAATTCTTGAAGAATATTGATGTGGGTTTTGAGTACTTCACCTACTTGTAGGGGTCTGTATATTTCTATCTGTTTGATGGCTCCTATATATCCCATAGGGGCAGGTTGGTGGGCTAGATAATAGCTGTAACCTTTATGTAAGGCGATACTTTGGGCTAGGTGTTCTATGAGTCCTGATTCAGCAAAAGAGTCTCCTTCTACAAAGGGGGTAGTAGGGGTAATGGTCAGTCCTGTAATGGCTGATGTTTCATTATATTCCCATAGGCTATCTACTAATATCATAGGAGAACGCTGGGGAATGAGCTTTTCTATGGATTGAGGTTCTAAAATAGGAATCTGCATATCTTTTATTTATGTTACAATAAAAAAAGCGGTCAAAGCCGCTTTTTTATTTTTAAGCATCTATATTTGCATATTTGGCATTTTTCTCAATAAATTCACGTCTAGGTGGAACATCATCCCCCATTAACATTGAGAAAATTCGATCCGCTTCTACGGCGTTTTCTATGGTTACCTGCCTTAAGGTTCTGTGCTTAGGATCCATAGTGGTATCAGCCAGCTGCTCTTTATTCATTTCTCCCAAACCTTTGTATCGCTGTACAGTTACTTTGGTTTGTGCTTGTTCGTAGAAAGCCTTGGTAATGGAATCACGTTCCTCATCGGACCACGCATATTGCTCTTTCTTACCTTGCTTGAGGAGGTATAGGGGAGGAGTGGCTATATAGATGTGTCCTTCTTCGATGAGTTCCCTCATATAACGGAAGAAGAAAGTGAGGATAAGAGTCGCAATGTGAGAACCATCCACATCAGCATCACACATAATAATTATTTTGTGATATCTGAGCTTGCTAATATTCAAAGCTTTAGCATCTTCTTCAGTTCCAATGGTAACCCCTAAAGCAGTATAGATATTCTTGATTTCTTCATTATCAAGTACCCGATGTTGCATAGCTTTCTCTACATTGAGAATCTTACCACGCAAGGGGAGAATGGCTTGGAACTTTTGGTCACGTCCTTGCTTAGCTGTTCCCCCTGCTGAATCACCCTCCACAAGGAAGAGTTCACAATTGGCAGGATTTTTGTCTTGGCAATCAGCAAGTTTACCTGGTAATCCAGCTCCACCCATAGGCGATTTTCTCTGTACAGCTTCACGAGCTTTCTTGGCAGCTAATCTTGCTTGGGCAGCTAAAATCACCTTATTCACAATCATTTTGGCATCCTCAGGGTTTTCTTCGAGATAGCTCTCTAGCATATCAGAAACTGCTTGAGAAACAGCAGCGGTTACCTCTCGGTTTCCTAGTTTTGTTTTGGTTTGTCCCTCAAATTGAGGTTCTGCTACCTTGACAGAAATAATTGCAGTGAGCCCTTCACGGAAATCATCTCCTGAGATTTCTAAAGGATTTTTCTTGTCTTTATTGACTTTTTCCAGTAATCCAGATTTATCAGCATAGTTCTTTAGGGTACGTGTAAGCCCCATTCTGAAACCTTGCAAGTGAGTTCCTCCCTCGTGTGTATTGATATTATTCACATACGAATGTAAGTTCTCATTGAAAGAATCATTATATACCATAGCTACCTCTACAGGAATATCATTCTTTTCTCCTTCCATTGAGATGATTTTCTTGATGATAGGAGGGCGATTACCGTCTAAGTATTGTATAAATTCCTCGAGCCCTCTTTCAGAGAAGAAGGTCTGAGTAATTGGATTTCCTTGTTCATCCTTGGAGCGTAGGTCGGTTAGGGTAATATGGATTCCTTTATTTAAGAAAGCTAGTTCTCGAATACGGTTTGCTAGAATATCATAATTGAATTCTATTGTTTGCTGGAATATCTCAGTATCAGGAAGGAAAGTAACCTTAGTTCCTCTTTTGTCACTGGTGCCTACTTCCTTTACGGGATATAGGGCTACTCCTCGTTCATATTCCTGTTCCCATATTTTTCCTTCGCGATATACGGTAGCTCTAAGGTGGGTAGAGAGGGCATTCACAACCGAAACTCCCACACCATGCAAGCCTCCAGATACTTTATAAGAACCCTTGTCGAATTTTCCTCCAGCCCCTATCTTAGTCATTACTACTTCTAGGGCAGAAACACCTTCTTTTTTATGTAAATCTACAGGAATTCCTCGACCATTATCCTCTACAGTAACAGAATTATCAGGGTTGATAATTACTGAAATGGTATCACAATATCCTGCGAGAGCTTCATCAATGGAGTTATCAAGTACCTCATACACTAAGTGATGGAGTCCTCGGACTCCTACATCCCCTATGTACATAGAAGGGCGTACACGTACGTGCTCCATCCCCTCTAAGGATTGAATATTATCAGCTGAATATTTCTCTTTGTTTAATTCGTCACTCATTGGAGTTCTTGTTTATAAAAAATCGGACAAAGATACAATCTTTTTTCCTCTCAAGCAAATTTTCAGCATAAATAATGAGATTTTTTTTTATTGTGTATTGTTTAAAAAATACTTATTTTTGCCACCAAAAAAATGCGTAATTTATGAAATGGCAAGGAAGACGACAAAGTGATAATGTGGAAGACCGCCGAGGTGTGGGTACTACAGGAAAAATAGCCGCTGGAGGAGGAGTATTAGGGATTATTATTCTTCTTTTACAGGTATTTGGAGGGGAAACAGGACAAGCAGTAGCTCCCCTTTTGGAACAATTCAATCAAGCAGGACAGACCTCCCAAGTAGCTAATGAGGCAGAGCTTACAGAAGAACAAAAGGAGATAAAAGCGTTTACTGCTACTGTCCTAGCAGATACTGAGGATATATGGGCAAAAATATTCAAAGAAAATAACTTAGGTACTTACCAAAAACCTACTTTAGTTCTTTTCACTGATGCTGTACAGACAGCTTGTGGGAGTGCTAGTAGTGCTGTAGGTCCTTTTTACTGCCCCGCAGACCAGAAGTTATATATGGATATGAGCTTCTTCGAGGAACTTCGTACCCGATTTGGAGCCAAAGGAGGAGATTTTGCAATTGCCTATGTAATGGCACACGAGGTAGGACACCATATCCAAACTCTTTTAGGAACTTCTCAGAAGGTACGTAAAGCCCAACAGGGGCTTAGCCAAAAGGAAGCAAATAAACTTTCAGTAGCTCTAGAACTCCAAGCGGATTTCTATGCAGGGGTATGGGCGCACTATGATAAGCAATATTTGGATGCTGATGATATAGAAGAAGCCGTAAGTGCTGCTAATGCAGTGGGTGATGATGCCATTCAAAAACGTATGCAAGGACAAGTAGTGCCGGATTCCTTTACCCATGGAACTTCCAAGCAACGTGTTCATTGGTTTATGAAAGGTTTTGAGACTGGAGATATCGATCAAGGAAATACCTTTGATGAGTATAAGTAAGAAATCTTAAATTTAAAAAGAGTAAGTTAGCTTATCGCTATCTCTCTAGAGGAGATAGAGGAAAGTCCGGACACCACAGAGCAATATAGCGGGTAACGCCCGTCCGCCGTGAGGCGAGGACTAGTGCAACAGAAAGCAAGTACAGTACGGCTGTAGTGAAATCAGGTAAACTCTATATGGTGCAACGCCAAATAAACCGACAATCAAGAGTGGCTCGCTCAATGCCGGAGGGTAGGCGGTTAGAGCTAATAAGTAATTATTAGCCCAGATAAATGATAAGCACTTTCCCCTTATAGGAAAGCACAGAATCCGGCTTATAACTTGCTCTTTTTTTATATAACTTTTACAAATTTTCTGTTTGGCTAGGGAATAACTTCTCTCTCTCCTTCTTGGGGACTTTGGCAAGTACTTGGTCGTAAGAATGCTGTATCATCTCCTTGATAAGGGCAAGGGGTAAGCCTTCTAAAAGCACAGTATTCCAATGTTTTTTGTTGAGGTGGTAGCCCGCTATAATCTTATCGGGGTATTGCTCGCGGAGTTCTATCGCGCGCTCGGGGTCGCACTTGAGACTCACCCGCAAAGGTACTGATTCTAAACTTGTAAGCACAAAAATACGATTACAAATCCGAAATACTAAAATATCCTCGCCAAAAGGCATATCCTCAGTAACGTGGGGCAAGGAAAGGCAATATTCTCTAAGTTCTTCTAAGTTCATTTTATTTAGGTAAGAGGGGACTTATTCCTCATTATTAATTCAGCACACACGTGTGCCAAATTTTTAATATCAGTATTTTTATTGTTGATTTACTTTTTATATATCGATACACACCACCGATAGGTCTTTTTTCTTATTGCGAACAATGCCATAAAAACGATTTTTGTACCAAAGTATTTGTTGCTCATAATCAATAGTGTTTTTGCCAATGTCTAATGAATGAATGATCTCTCCAGTTAAGGCATTTATAAGTATAGGTTTTTGCTTTTTATCACTTATGATAATGCGTTCTCCACTCCGTACAAAGCGTACTGTTTGTCCCGTATTATAACTAAATACTGTCTGTCCGTTATTCAGCGAAATTCCATAAAAATAGCCTCCTTTGCCTGCCGTACCAAAATATAAAATATCTTTATATTCCTCTACTTCAGTGTAAAGATAAGCAGAGAGTTTGTATTTCCAAAGTGTTTTTTGGTTCTGTTTATCTCGGCAGCTCATCATAAAGGGAGATTGCATAAAAACTTCTTTATCTCCAAAAGAATAGACTTTAGCATCATTGAGAATTCGCTTTTGAGGGATAACACAGAAAGATTGTTCTATCACTTCATTTTCAGTAATTTTAAATACTTTATTGGTTACAAAAATATTGCCGAGTTTATAGTATTCAATGAGTATAAAAAGTTGTTCGTCTTCCCAATAATAATATACATCACTACTATAGCAAGTTTCTTCTTCCTCAAAAAAGAAAGAAAGTCGTTTTTGTGATGTAAAATCTTCTGAAAAGATATCTACAAGAATATAACGATCTACATACACTCCGTTTTTCACCATTTTTTTAGAGACATTGGCTGAGGCAAATTGCAATACAGCTATTTTCTCCTGAAAAGGGACAATATCTACCACCCTATAATAGCGAAAAGGGTTGTTAAAAGTATTTAAGGTATGGTAGTTTGTCATATATTACTCAAAAATCTTATTAATTTGTGCGGAAGGGTTTGCTATAAACTCTTCAAAGGTACAGAGTTCGGTGAAAGTTTTGTGTTCGTAATCGGCAAAGGCGAGTTTTTTATTCCTAGGATACCATACCAAAAAGCCTTCAGCACCATACCTATCGGCATCGGAAAGGAGGTCGAGGAATTTTTTGTTTTTCCACTTTACTTCCTTAACATCACTTAGCGGGGCAAACTCTACAAAGCTGGTATATTCGCATTCGGGCAAGGGAATACGTCTATCGGTAGCGCGCATTAGGGCGATGAGTCCTTCGGGAAGTTTGTAGGCTTTTAAGGCTCGCAAGCGCTCTTCCTCGTCGTGCCACTCGGCAGGCTCTACCGATTTGATATACTCGGCAACTGCTTTCTGCTTGTTGCGCAGAGCGTAATGATAGGCACGTCCGCCGTATTTATCTTTGTAGGAAAGGTCGGCACCCAGCTCAATAAGTCGTTTTACCAAGGCAAGGTGACCTTTTGAGGCCGCCACTTGTAAGGGCGAGGCATTGTAAGGATATACCATATCAGGCTCACAATAGTTTACATCAAATCCGTGAGCGATAAGGTAGTCTGCTAGTTTATACATACCTTCCGAAGCTACCTTTCTCAAGGTAGTACCGTCGGGAGTGAGTTTAAAACCGTTTTCTATCAGCAGAAAAGCTATTTCTTCATTTTTGCTATAGATAGCAGCCTGCAAAGTAGTGAGGTGGGTACGGGCATTCACATCGGCACCTTGTTTAATCAACCATTTTACCAACTCAGGGTCGCTATTCTCACTCATACAAACATTAATAAGCGCTGTTTTGTTTATATGAGCCCCCTTATCAACTAAAAACTCTAATAGTTTCTTTTTGCGATTGGACAGGGCAAAGTCAAAAGGTGTTTGAGAATAACGTTCGTGTACGCGGACTTCTTGGTTGATATCCCAGCCTTTGGCAAGTTCAGCTTCCAAGGCAGGAAAATCTTCCTTACGCAAGAGGGTTACAATTTCAGGACATTTAAAAGGTGCTTTTTTCTGGGCAAAGATGTTTCTTTCTTCCATAATATAATTTGTTTGTATGCTTTAGCTTATAAAAAAATTCCTAGCATCCTCTAGGGTCGAAATAGGATTGTATTTATTTAATAAATCAATATACTCTTCATCAGAGAGTAAGGCAGTATAATCACTGCGATGTTTTGCTATAAGATAGGGTGAATATCTATTTTCTTCTTTGTTTGCGGAACAAGGAAAGTTTGTAAGTTTTCTGTTGTAAATTTCTTTAATTACCTGAGCTTGTTCCTCACTTAGGTAAGGATGATGGGTGCGGTATATATTGGCAATATTCTCATAGAAATCACCCAAAAGAATGGGTACATTTGGATAGATAATATGTACTAACTGCAATAACCCATAAAAAATAAAATTCTGCAAGTTATCTGCTATAATTTCAGCAGAATTAAAATCGTACCAGTCCTTTACGATAACAGGAGGTAGCTCTGGTTTTTCTCTATGATAGAAAAAACAAATATCTCCTTCACATTCTGAGGCAAAAGGTACCAAAAGATATTCAGCTTTAATTCCTCGCTGAGATTTATAATCTTCTATTAAATTTACAATCTCTTCTGGATCATCCAATCCCATAAATTGATCCCTAAATAAAAGTAACGGAGGATTTTTTTTTAGCTCTGGAAACACTTCCTCCCACCATCTTTCTTTTTGCCAACGAACATCCAGCATTCCATCCTCATAAAGCTGGTGATATAGCTTGGGGTACTGAAAGTTATAAGTTTGTTCTATTTGTTGTAATGGGTTCATATTGCTGAGGTTTGATGTTAATTTCTCACATATCTTCCCCTATATCTTTTAAGAAGCTATCTATTGCCTCAAAAGAGCTTTTAGAGGAAAATGCATATATTAATTGACTGCCTTTGTCTAATATAGCAATACTATCTGTGGCATCCCCATAAAAGTCGGCTCCTTCTAACCAATGATGGAGGGCAAAAGATTTTTTGGGGAAACGCTCTTTTATAGCTATCAATTCCTCAGGAGTGATATATTTA
>NZ_CAURLX010000048.1:0-14135 GCF_963525585.1 uncultured Capnocytophaga sp.
TGTGGACACTTTTTTCTTTTCGTACATTTACATAACCATCTTTGTCATTGATTACAGCAAAGGCTCCTCCTTCTATAACTTGAGCAAAGACAACATTATTTATGAGAAAAAATAATAATATTAGGTGTTTCATCTTGATCTAAATAGAGCTTATATAAAAGAGACAAAGGTAGTAATAAAATAGTAAAAAACAAAAATAAAAAATATTTTTGATAAAAGTTGTTTTTAAGGTCAAAATGTATTAATTTTGCAACCAAGAAGAAGAGTTATTTTTTTAGCTTAATTTAAGGATGGAAGAATGGATTAAGAAGATAGAAGGATTGCTCCCTCAAGTCCAAGAATATATACATTCTTTAGAGATTGAAAACAGAGCATATGCTGAAAAAATAAAGGATTTGAATTATAAACTTCAGCAAACAGAACAAGAAAGAGAGGTTTATAAGAGAAAATATGAAGCTATAAAAATAACTCAAGCTCTTTTAGGCAGTGATGAAAAAAGAACGGAAATCAAACTCAAAATAAATAGCCTCATTCGTGAAATAGATCAGTGCATTATCCAGCTTTCAGAGTCTCATCATACTAAAACAGTATAAAAATGGGTGAAAAATTACGAATAACCTTAAAAATAGCTGACCGTACCTATCCTTTGAGGATTTCACCTGAGCAAGAGGAGGCTTACCGAAGAGCCGCTGATAAAATCAATGAGCAGATTAGATACTTTGAGCAAAATTTCCCAATAAAAGATCGACAAGATTCTTTGGCTATGTGTGCTATTTCTTTAGCAACTCCTCTTTCTGGGGAAATTTTAGCAGATAAGAATCTAGAAGAAAAAAATATAGAAAGATTAAAAAATATACATCAAATATTAAAAGAAATTAGTAAGGACAAATAAATTACTGCCTGCAAGAATAGTTTTTTTGGTAAACTCAACAGAAAATAATTCAAGAGGGTGAGTCAAACCACCAAAGCGAGCCACTTTATAGAGTGGATACTTGAAGGGTTTGTTAGCTCTAAACGTGCTTTTAGGAGTTTACACATCACACTCTTTCTTCTTGCAGGCTTTTTTATAGATTATTTTTATGGATATAACAACTTTAATAGTAGGAACAATTATTGGATTATTTATTGGCAGTACTATCGCTTGGTACTCATTGAAATCAAAAAACAAAAAGTATGCTTCTAAAATTGTTAGAGATGCTGAAGATCAATCTCAAAATATTTTAAAACAAGCTAAAGTAGAAGCAGAAAACATCAAAAAAGAAAAAATATATCAAGCAAAAGAAAAATTCTTAGAACTAAAAGCTGAACACGAAAAATTAATTATCTCCAAAGAAAAGAAAATTTCTGAAACTGAGAAACGAATCAAAGACAAGGAATCCCAGATATCTAATGAACTAGCTCAGAATAAAAAACTTAATGAAGAGCTCTCTCAGAAAAGTCAAGAATGTGACCATCGATTAGCCTTAATTGATAAGAAGCAGGAAGAAATTGAAAAGTTACACAAAAGTCAAGTAAAACAATTAGAAGTAATCTCAGGACTTACAGCTGAAGAAGCCAAAACACAACTAGTAGATTCTCTTAGAAATGAAGCCAAAACAGATGCTATGGCTTACATACAGACTACTATTGAAGAAGCAAAACTAACAGCTCGCCAGGAAGCTAAAAAAATTATTATCAATACAATACAACGTATTGGAACTGAAGAAGCTATTGATAATTGCGTTTCTGTATTTAACCTCGAATCTGATGATGTAAAAGGACGAATTATCGGGCGTGAAGGGCGTAATATTCGTGCCCTAGAAGCTGCAACAGGAGTAGAAATTATTGTAGATGATACACCTGAGGCTATTATCCTCTCTTGCTTTGATTCTGTTCGTAGGGAAATTGCTCGCCTTTCATTACACAAGCTCGTTACTGACGGACGTATTCATCCTGCTCGTATAGAAGAAGTTGTTGAGAAGACAACCAAGCAAGTAGAAGAAGAAATTGCTGAAATAGGAAAAAGGACTATTATAGACTTAGGAATTCACGGGCTACATCCTGAACTTATTAAGGCTGTAGGTAGAATGAAGTACCGTTCTTCTTACGGGCAAAACCTCTTACAGCACTCCCGTGAAGTTTCTCGCTTATGTGGATTGATGGCTGCTGAGCTAGGCTTAAATGTTAAATTAGCTAAAAGAGCTGGACTCCTTCACGATATAGGAAAAGTCCCTGAAACAGACACAGAAACCCCTCACGCTCTCTTGGGTATGGAATGGGCTCAGAAATATGGAGAAAAACCAGAGGTATGTAATGCCATAGGAGCTCATCACGATGAAATAGAAATGACCTCTCTCCTCTCTCCTATTGTACAGGTGTGTGATGCAATCTCTGGAGCAAGACCTGGAGCTCGTAGGCAAGTTCTGGACTCCTATATACAACGATTGAAAGAATTAGAAGATACAGCCTTTACATTCCAGGGAGTAAAAAAAGCTTATGCTATACAAGCTGGAAGAGAACTCAGAGTTATTGTGGAAAGTGAAAAAGTATCTGATGATAAAGCAGCTGAACTGTCCTTTAATCTGTCTCAGAAAATACAAACTGATATGACCTATCCAGGACAGGTAAAAGTAACTGTTATCCGTGAAACAAGAGCAATAAATATTGCTAAATAAATACATATCCTAATCCCTTATAAAGAGCTAAAGAATATTCTTTGGCTCTCTTTACTTTAACTAAAATAATATTGTGAAATACGGCTATATTCTACTATTATTTACTTTTTTTTCTTGTTCTGAAGTGGTTTCTCCTCCTAAGAAATTAATCTCAGAAAAAGAAATGGAAAATGTTTTCTATGATTTAGCAATACTAAATGCAACTAAGAATGTATCTCCTCTATTTTATGATGAACATAAGATAGATGTCCCCACTATTATCTATAAGAAATATGGTGTTGATAGCTTAGAACTCGTTCAGAATCTCTCTTTCTATGCCTCAAATCCTCAAAAGTGCAAAGAAATACTCTCTCGGGTAAATGTACGTCTGGAAAAGGAAGATAGTATCCTAAAAAAACAAGCTCCTCCCATTCCCTCAGAAGAGAAACTTCCTCCTATTGATACTGAACCTTTGGATAATGATATCATAGACTCCTTAAATACAGATGCTTTATGAAATGGATTCCTATTATCACAAATGAAAATGATTGGATTTTTATTTCTTTTATCGCTATATTAGGTATTATTGCTTTCATAAAGACCTATCATTCTTTTCGTTTTAAAGAATTTCTGAACCTACTTACTAATAATAAATATATTATTATTTTCAATAAAAAAGAAAGAAGCAATACTCTTTTCACAACTCTTTTATTAATCGTACAATGGGTTGCTATGAGTATATGTATTTGGCTGATTTTTAGTTTTTTTAATATAAATATCTCTATTTATAATATCCATTCAGAATATATTATTTTCATAGGTATTGGTCTGTTTATTTTATTAAAACTCGCTATTCAATTTTTTATAAGTTATTCACTTAATATAAATAATTTTCTACGTTCCTATCTCTTTATACGTTTAAGTTATTCTAATTACGCATCTTTTATTCTTTTACTTTTTCTATTCCTTATTATCTATGGAATGAAAAGTAATATCTATTTAGTCTGTTTATCATTATTAATTTTTGTATTTATACATATTCTTGGAATAATTTCATTCGTGAAATTATATAAAAATGAAATAAGAAGCTATTGGTATTATTTTATTTTGTATCTTTGCACCTTTGAAATAACACCTTATATTTTTATCAATTATTGGATAACACATCAATATTAGAAATCTTATGAAAGTGAAAACAATCTTGGTTTCTCAACCAGAACAGTCTGAAAATTCGCCTTATCATCAAATTATAGAAAAATACAAAGTAAAAATAGACTTCCGTCCCTTTACAGAAGTACAAGGGGTAACAGGAAAGGATTTGAGAGCTCAAAAGATTGAATTACAACAACATACAGCTATCATTCTCACTAGTAGGAATGCAGTAGATCATTTCTTTCGAGTAGCAGAAGAAATGCGCTTTAAGGTTCCTGATACTATGCGTTATTTCTGCCTTTCTGAGGCTGTAGCCTTTTATTTACAAAAATATATAACCTACAGAAAAAGAAAAATTTATGTAGGTAAAAAAGACTTTGCTGACCTAATTCCCTTTTTGAAGAAACACAAAGAAGAAAAGTTTCTATTCCCTACTTCCGAAGTGCTAAGTCCTACTATAGAAAAAGCTCTTAACGACTTAAAAATTGATTGGAAGCGAGGTATTCTTTTCAAGACTGCTCACGCTGATATAACTGACTTAAAAGATGTTAAGTATGATATTATAGCTTTTTTTAGCCCTGCAGGAGTAGAATCTCTTTTCAAGAATTTTTCAGACTTCAAGCAAGGAGCTACCCGAGTTGCTGTTTTTGGAACATCTACACTTAAGTCCGCTCAAGAAGCAGGATTAAGAATAGATATTCAAGCTCCCTTACCTGAGACCCCTTCTATGACAATGGCTTTGGAGAAATATCTAGAAAAAACAAATAAACGATAAATGAGTAAAAAGGATAGTTCAGGGAATTTGTAATAGCTTCCCTACTATTCTTTTTATTCTATTAAAAAGGAAAAAAAGCATCTTCTATATGTTCTAAATGGTATTCTGTACTATTTTTTACAATAGATATGATATCAAAACGAATTTCCTTATCTATTTCTTTGACCTTAATATATTGATTAATTGCCTTAGCTAAGAGTTTTATTTTCTGAGGATTTACAAAAGAGTAAGGTTCCCCATAATAAGCTGATTTTCTTGATTTTACTTCTACAACAACTAGAAGATTATTATACTCAGCGATGATATCTATCTCTGCGTTCTGCCAATAGAAATTTCTCTCTAATATGTTATATCCCAAATCCTCCAAATAATGTACAGCTGCTTCTTCAGACTCTCGACCAAAATCATTATGTTCTGCCATATTTTTACGTTATAATTATATATGTTTTCAGATATTTATTTTATGAAAAAAGCCCTAGAAGAGGCTGAAAAAGCCTTTGAAGAAGGGGAAATTCCTGTTGGAGCTATCATTACTATAAATAATATGATTATAGCTAAAACACACAATCTTACCGAGAAACTAAATGATGTTACCGCCCACGCAGAGATACAAGCCATTACTGCTGCCAGTGAATTCTTAGGAGGCAAATATTTGAAGAATTGTACTCTGTATATTACCCTTGAACCTTGTGTGATGTGCGCTGGAGCTCTCTACTGGAGCCAAATAGGAAAAATAGTCTGTTCTGCAAGAGATGAAAAACGAGGTTATCACCTATATGGAAACCTTTTACATCCAAAAACAGAAATTGTCTATGGTATTTTAGAAAAAGAAAGTAGCGAGTTACTCAAAAATTTCTTCTTACAAAAGAGATTTCCTTAATTTTCTTTCTCTGCTTGGGTATAAGCATTGATAATTTCCTTAACTAAAGGATGGCGTACAACATCTTTATCATCCAGCCAAAGTGTCCCTATTCCTTTTATTCCCTTTATAATATGAATAGCTTCTACTAAGCCACTTGACACTTTCTTAGGAAGGTCTATCTGTCCAGGGTCACCTGTAATAATGAACTTTGCATTCCTTCCCATACGAGTAAGGAACATTTTCATTTGTACATAAGTAGTATTCTGAGCCTCATCTAGAATAACAAAAGCATTATCCAGCGTACGCCCTCTCATAAAAGCCAAAGGAGCTATCTGGATTATTCCATTTTCTATAAAGGAATTCAGCTTATCAAAAGGAATCATATCCAGTAGCGCATCATAGAGAGGTTGCATATAAGGATCTAGTTTTTCTTTTAAATCACCTGGAAGAAAACCTAAATTTTCACCTGCTTCTACTGCGGGACGAGTAAGAATAATACGTTTTACTTGCTTCTCTTTAAGAGCTCTCACTGCTAGGGCTACACTTGTATAAGTTTTTCCTGTACCTGCAGGACCTATTGCAAAGACCATATCATTTCTTTCTATAAGGTCTAATAACTTTTGCTGATTAGGCGTTTGAGCACGGATAAGTTTTCCCTTTATACCATAAAGAATAAAATCCTTATCCAAGAGGGTTGATGGAAGCAAATGAGGACTGTCTGAAGTAAGAATCCTTTCTATTGAGTTTCTATCTAGATGATTATATTTTTCAAAATGTAAAACTAACTGCCCCAAACGTCGCTCAAACTCATCCAAAAGTTCTTCCTCTCCAAATATGTGAATCTCACGACCTCTAGCAACTATTTTTATCTTAGGAAAATAAGTCTTCAATAGTTCTATTGTCCCATTTTGCTCTCCAAAAAAAGCCTGAGGATTTACCTCTAAAAGAATAGTTCTTTGATTCAAATCTTATTTTTTGTCAAAAGTACGTATTTTTTTTGAATTAGTGAAGTTTTATAAAAAATAATTTTTCATATCCATCTCAATATTAAGATGTGTTTTCAAATTCATTCATTGTCAATAGAAAAAAAAGTTTTAACTTTGCTCCTTGATTTATTACAATAAATAATCTAATGAAAGATTCTAGAAAAGACAAAAATAACACTCCTAACACACAGATATACTTGCTTAAAAAACAGAAAAGGAAGCGGTTAGTTTTGTTTTTTTCCTTCTTGCTTTTAATAGGAATTTCTATTTATACCATCTATTCTTCGGAAGCACTCAGCTCATTACGCAATAGCTTAGCAGAGAATAATTACCTATTCTATTGGATGATCTTAGCAGGATGTGGTGCTGAGATTATAGCGGGTTCTATGGGGATGGGTTATGGGGTTATTTGTGCCACGATACTTCTTATGATGAATGTAGATCCTCGTGCCATTAGTGGGAGTATTCACGCTTCTGAGACAGTTACAGCTGCAGCGGGAAGTATCAGCCATTTCAAGCTCAAAAATATGGATAAAGGACTGATTAAGAAATTACTTATACCAGCTATTATAGGAACAATTATTGGCGCCTTATTACTTCTGTACCTAGGGAATGAAGGAAATGGATTAGCAAAACTCACAAAGCCTTTTATTGCTGTTTATACGATTGTTTTGGGCATCAAAATTCTACGTAATGGATTCAAAGGAAAGGTTGAAAATAAAGAGGTAAAAACAGTCCCTCTTGGGCTTTTTGCTGGTTTTGTTGATGCTTTTACAGGTGGTGGATGGGGACCTTTGGTTACTAGTTCTTTCATCAAAAATGGTCATACTCCTCGATATATAATTGGAGTTTCTACTTTTACCAATTTTGCTATTACTGTGGTCAGTACTGTCATTTTCTTTACTGTTCCTGAAGCAATTAACTGGCATATTGCTTCAGGGCTTATTATTGGAGGAGTTATCACCGCCCCTTTATCTGCGTTGGTTACCTCTAGGCTTCATCCTAGAAAAATTTTCTTTATCATTGGCGCTCTTATTATCATTATGGGATTGACAACTATTTACAAATCAATTTTCTAAAAATAAAATATAACTTTTATGGATATTACAAAACTAAAAAATGGGATTTATGCACAAATCCATACTTCAAAGGGTGATATTCTCTTAGAACTAACCTATGAGAAAACTCCTGCTACAGTAGCTAACTTTGTAGCTCTAGCCGAAGGGCAAATGAAAAATACAGCGAAACCAATAGGAGTTCCATTCTATGATGGATTAAAATTTCATCGGGTAATCTCTAATTTTATGATTCAAGGAGGATGTCCTCTAGGAACAGGGACAGGAACCCCTGGATATAGGTTTGATGATGAATTTCACCCAGAACTAAAGCACAATCGAGCTGGAATTCTTTCTATGGCAAATGCTGGAGCGAATACCAATGGTAGCCAATTTTTTATTACTCACGGACCTACTCCTCATCTGGACAATAAGCATACTGTTTTCGGTTATGTAATAGAAGGACAAGATGTAGTAGATAGAATTGCTCAAAATGACCTTATTGAATCTATCAAGATTATACGTGTAGGAGATGATGCTCAAAAATGGAACGCTTTACAAGTTTTTGAAAAATTCAATGGCGAGAAAGAGCTTCGTATAGCACAGGAAAAGAAAAAACAAGAAGAGGCTTTAGCTGAAGTTACCCAAGGATTTGAGAAGACTCCTTCCGGACTTTTTTATAAGATTACAGAAAAAGGAAGTGGTAAAAAAGCAAAAAAAGGAGATAATGTAGCTGTACATTACACAGGAATGCTCCTTAATAAAAGTGTATTTGATTCTTCTTTGTATAGAGGAAAGCCTCTAAACTTTACTGTAGGAATTGGACAAGTTATTGAAGGGTGGGATGAAGGAATTCTTCTTCTATCAGAAGGAGATAAAGCAACCTTTGTAATCCCCTCAGATCTTGCTTATGGTTCTCAAGGTGCTGGTGGAGTGATTCCTCCTAATGCTCCATTAATTTTTGAAGTAGAACTTGTAAGAGTTTTATAGTGAAATATTTATCACTTTCCTACTTTAAAAGGAAATAAAATGCTGTAAGCTTTTAGCTTACAGCATTTTAACAATTATTTGATATTATTTTACTTCTTCAAAAATAATAATTACTGAAAATCAATTATTTATAATTTTATGGTACAAATTTGATTGTAATTCACTCACCTAACTTAGTAACACATTCTTGGATAGTTTCTACTTCTCTCTAAGTTTATAGTTTGTCTTTTAATTGTTTGCCCAAGATGGTTAGTCGATATTTTTGTAACCTACTATTAGGTTTGTCAGGAATAGTCATTTCAATAAATCCTTGTTCCAATGCAGGTTTTAAATATTTTGCTCGAAAGTGTTCCCTGTGAGAAAGTCCTAACATATCTTGTATTTCTTGTCTATCCATCTCTTCGGATAGTATTTTAATCAAATCTTTGACTTGCTCGGTGACTTGCTCGGTGACTTGCTCGGTGACTTGCTCGGTCATTTGCTCGGTCATTTGCTCGGAGACAGGAAATATCATTCGTAAAAAATTCTCTGTAAACTTGAAACATTCTTTTCCATAGCTTCTTAGAATACGAGGGACGCCAGACCCCAAATGTTCTACTAAATCCAAATCTCTAAATACACGCATCAGCTCTTTATTGCGTGGTACCGAATAGCCTTCAAAAAACTCTTTTTCTGTCATACCTTGTGGCAAACTACCAAATGAGGTAATCTCAATCCTATCATCAAAGAATTCAAATTTGGGTGGTATTTCAGAGGTATAATCATTATGAACAATGGCATTAATTACAGCTTCACGCAAGGCAACGGGATTCCATAATTTGGTTTCCTTTCGTTCTTTGGGTGTGATTTTTGCCAATGTTTTATTTTCGACTCCTATCTTATCCAATACCTGCTTGGTTGCTTTTATCAATGAACAATACCCATACTCGTTGTTTTCGATCAAGTCAACACGATCTAAACCATCGTATTTTGCAACTTTCACAGATATTCCATTAGTATCAGCTAATAAATATGCTACATAACTGTATTGTCCTTCTTCAGTAAGAAGTTCCAAATTGGATGGGAACTGCTGATTTAGCATCTTTCCTGAGCTTTCATAATATATTTTGAGTTGCTCAAAAGTAAGATTTTGGTTTGGAGACTTGATTTTGCCAATTGAGTTACGAGTACGTTTGGCAAACAGAGATTCTATCATTTTTATGGGCATTGGCTCTGCAGCCGTTCCAATACGAATAAATGTACCTTTTTCCGACATCCCAAGTTTCTTGATATAGTAAGGTTTTTCAGTACCACTTGCCAATGTGATTTTAATTACATTTTTTGAATCTATAGTTTCTGCTGATACATCAAATAGCCCCATACAAGAAGGCATAATATTATTTTTTAGTCGGTCTTTGATTTTAAGCATATCCCCATCAATGTCAGAGACACCCACAGCCTTTCCTTTCTTGTCAATTCCAATATAAATTATCCCTCCTTCTTGATAATTCAGAAAAGCGACTACCTCTTTCTCCAAATCATCTATAAGTTCTTGTTTGTATTCTATGCGATTGGTTTCTGGATTCATATATGAAGCTGTTTAAACTTTTTCCTGTAATAAAGTAAAAGTTTCTAAAAAATTAGTATTTTGTATTTAAAAAAGAATACCAAAATTCAGGAACTTTAGGCAAAGATACAATAAATAATTCATTTATTGGTTGAATATATAATTTTTTTGGAAAATAATATAGTACTTCATCTAGTAATAAATGATAATTTAGCGGAGTTAAGCCTAAACAATAAAAAGACCCTTTTTAGGGTCTTTTTATTTATTCTACTGATACTTGTCCATTCATTAACATAGGTAAAAGCCAATCTCTGAGGGATTGAAGATGATGGATTTGTTGGAGATTTATCAAGATCTTTTGATTCAAATCATTGACATATTCTCCATATTTTTTAATTTTGTTTTCATTTGGGATAGTGATATTTAATTCCTCAATATCTTTTGGATAAATATGGGGTTGTGCTGAACCTTTCGCCTGTTGATAAATATAATCTTGTAATATTTTTAAAAACTGATAAATATACAAAGTTTCTGTCAAATTATTACCTCTTACGGTAGTGCAATCACAAGCAAATATAGGTTCTCTCCAAAAATTAATAAACCCAGCATTAGCCCCAGAAGCACTTATAGTTATTGTATTTTCAAGAAAATTACTTTTATCATGGTAATATGAAAAATCTAAACCTGCTGAAACTACCTTAATATTTCCATATGTATTTGTTTGTTTTTCTGTAATCAAAGTTCCCTTTTTAATAAAAGCATATTTTTTTAACTTTTTTACTTCCCACCCTTTTGGAATTTCTCTCTTCAAAATACCATTATAAACCATTTTTCCACCACTAGTTTTGTATGGTTTCCCATTTTCATCTGGAAAATCAAACTGCAAAAACCAATAATCATAAATAGTTTTAGCTAATTCCGCTAAATTATCATTTAGCAAACGATTGAACCATAACTTATTTGTGATATTAATAACAAAGTTTCCGATATTATCTTGCTCCTGTGGAGAGAATGTCTGTAATTCATATCTCATTATCTGTTCTTTATCACCTCGAGGCATTTTACTCCCTTTTGCACCTTTCATCGCATAGTCAAAAAATCTATCTTGCAACAATATAGCATAGAGGAAAGAACTTTTATAGCCTTCTTTTGCCCTGAAAACAAGAACATCAGAAGAACACCCTCCTTCTTTATTGGCAAGCCAGATTTTCTTCAGATAGGGGCGTATATTTGCTACTAACACATCACCTTCTCGATAATGTGTTAGTGAACATACTACAGGAGGGAGGTTTTTAGCGATAGTTTTTCCCTCCTTGTTAGGCAAAAGGGAATCTGTAGTAACATAATCCATCAAAGAAATACTACTACTACTAATTTTATCTTCTACATATACAGTAATTTCAGATAACTTCATCTTTTCTTTTTTGAGGCAAAGATACAGCTCTAAAAGCAAAAACACAAAGAAATCAAAGATAAAAAGACCACTAATTAACCTATATACTTTCGATGAGCCATTTTTACATTGATTTGATTGACCATTGCATAATGCATTGTTGTATCTATTTTGGTGTGTCCTAGTAGTTTTTGTACTTGTTCTATAGGCATCCCTTTATCAATAGCCATTGTAGCAAGAGTCCGCCTAAATTTATGTGGATGAACTTTATTGATATTACATTTCTTGCCTAAATTTCGTAATATGCTCTCTATACTATTGATAGTTAGTCGTTTATTAGGTTTAGAAAAAGAAACAAATAAAGCTTCTTCAGTGTCTTTTCTACTATTAATATATTCTAGGAGATGAATTTTTGTTCGAGCATCAAAATAAACTTCTCGTTGTTTATTTCCTTTTCCTATAACAATACAAGAACGCTCTTGGAAATCAATGTCTTTTGTATTTATTTTCACTAATTCTCCTACTCGCATTCCTGTGGAAGAAAGAATTTCTACAATAGCTAAATTCCTTATATTATTAGTGTTATCCCTTAGTTTTTCAATTTCTTCATCGGTTAGAATTTCTTTTATGGTTTGGGCTGTTTTTACTTTATGAATTCTTCGTACAGGGGATTTTAATATATAATCTTCATCTTCTAGCCACGAGAAAAAACTGGAAAAGATTCTTCTAATATTATCAATAGTTACTTTGCTTGAACCATTTTTTTCTTGATAATCAGAAAGGTAAATCCTTAAATCATTTGTAGAAATATCACTAATATTCTTATTTAGTTTATTAAAAAGTGCTTCAATAGTTGAAAAATAATATTTTAATGATTTTTCTGAGCAGCCTTCTATTTTCTTTGCAGAAAGAAAAGAATGAAGCAAATTTATAGGACTTTCGTTCGGCATTTTTTCTGTTAAGAGGTCTATAGTAAGATTTTTAATATTTTGTTCTAAAACAGTCTCTAACAATTCCATTTGCTGAAAATTTAGGCTATTACTCATCTGATTAAGGATTTTTTGTTTAAAAAGTTCTTTCATTCTTTAATAAAATTTAATCTGCAAATAAACAACTTTTTGCTAAATGATAATTTAGCGGAATTAGCTAAAACTATTTATGATTATTGGTTTTTGCAGTTTGATTTTCCAGATGAAAATGGGAAACCATACAAAACTAGTGGTGGAAAAATGGTTTATAATGGTATTTTGAAGAGAGAAATTCCAGAGGGATGGAAAGTGAAGAAGATTGGGGAAATTATAGAACCTTTAGAGTCAGGAAAAAGACCCAAAGGAGGTATTGATAAAACATTAAAAGAAGGCATTCCAAGTTTAGGGGCGGAATGTATTGATGAACTAGGAATCTTTAATTTTTCATCAACAAGATACATTCCTTATTCTTTTCAAAATAAAATAATATCAGGAGTTATTAAAAACAATGATATACTTATATACAAAGATGGTGCATATGTAGGAAAAACAACTATTTTTAAAGATAATTTTCCTTTTGATTATGCTACAATAAATGAACATATTTTTTTAATAAGGGCAAAAAATGTTCTTTTTCAAAATTTTTTACTATTTACTTTAAAACAAAAAAATTATTTTGATATTATGCAATCTCTTGGACAAAAAGCAGCTCAGCCAGGATTAAATCAAGAGGATTTGAAGAGTATAAAAATTTTAGTTCCTAATCAAAAAAATATAACACAATTTTATATATATTCAGAAAAATTATTGATGAGTATTTTTAAAAATGCAAACCAATTCAAAGAACTCGAATCCCTCAGAGATTGGCTTTTACCTATGTTAATGAATGGACAAGTATCAGTAGAATAAATAAAAAGACCCTAAAAAGGGTCTTTTTATTGTTTAGGCTTAACTCCGCTAAATTATCATTTATTTGATGCAGAAGCTGAATTTTTTTATTTATATCATTGTAGATTTTATCTATTTTTTTTAATAACTTTTCATTAGGTATAGGAACAGGTAGATTATATAAGTCTTTTTGATACAAAGCTATTACAGTAGTTGTTCCTTTTTTACAAGTTTCTAAAATTTGCTTCCCAAACTTTGTATTAAAATATGCACTCATAAAAGTTCCTGTTATATAATTTTTATGCTTTATCCTAACGAGCATGTGATTAAATACAATATCACGAAGAACGTTATATATAGCACAAGTTTTTCCTACTAGTTCTCTTGAATTTCTTACATTTATAAAAAAATCCCCCTCTCTTATTTTATATCTCAAAATTTCATCCCGTGAAGCTTCTGTTTTAGGCAACCCTTTGAATGAATAATCTCCATTTTCATTGATAAAATTCATCTTAAAGTATTCTATACTATAATCATCATTTAATTCAGAATTTGAACGAATAAGTCCTTGTTGATAGTCTTGAATTATATCTCCCCATTTATACCATTTCCAGTTTTCATCAAGAGTATATGGTATTTCATTTTTAGGTAATGTTGATTTTATGTTTGTATAATCATTCATTTTCAATTAGTTATAAAAATATTTGTTTTTCCTTCAAAATTACGAATAAAAAGCAAAACTACAAAAAATAATGTAATTAGCTCATACAAAGAGGATTAATTTTTTGACAGGAAGATAAGAGAAGACAGGGTCTTAGATGTTTTAGATAGTTTTTTTCAAAATTAGGTTTCTAAATCGTTACCTACTATACTGAAAAATATTTTTC
>NZ_CAURLX010000049.1:0-13471 GCF_963525585.1 uncultured Capnocytophaga sp.
GAACTTGTTGAAAATGTTTTTTTAAAGAATCAAACATAATGGTTAATTATTACTCTGCTATTTCTCCATCATATAAGTAAGCAAGGAAATAGACAGTTATACAAGAGGTTTCGTCCTTTATTTTATAGCTTTTTCTTCATATTTGCCCCCGTGAAAGTACTCATAAGCACTGGCTTCCAATTCCCCACAATCAGAAATAAGATTACCTTCTTCATCGTATATTTTATAAGTCTGCTGGGTGTTGCCTATGGGGCATTCACCATCTAAGCCCAATAGAATACTGTAAAACACATCATCCAACAGCCTATCCATCACTTCCTTAAGCTGGTCTGTTTGGATCTCTGTGAGTCCCATTCCTTTTATTCTGGTATTCACAGCGTTGAGGTATTGGGGAGACTGTTCAAAAGACGACTCTAAAAACTTTAGTTTTTCAATATAAAAATTCTTTACAAACTCGTCTGAGGTCATAGCATTGTTATTTAAACGATTCCTTTCTCAATCTATCACAAAGTTTGCCTTGTACAGCCTTGCGTATTTGGGGAAATTGCTCAGGGGCTAACTTTAAGATGGCATAGAGCAACTTGCGGTGAAAAGAATAATGATGGTTATACGCCATATAAGGCAGGGACAGACTGAAAGCCTTTTGTAAAGTAGCAACATTCGAGGCATTACCATAGTATTCAATTGTATCCACAAGATCTTCGTGGCTGTGATGCCAATCTTCCAAAAGCAAGTTTTCGTATCGGGACAACAGCTTTTTATCCTCCCCCAATTTCCCCGCAAGAATGAGAACCCCCTCTATACGGTCGGCATTCTTATGGGCAATAGCTTCTTCTAGATAAGCTTCGAGCAAGCCTACAAAGGAAATATCTTCAAGCATTGGCTCCATATAATAGGGCAGGTCATAGGCTTGGATTTCATCGTCTAAAAGGTGATCAATAAGGGTGTCAAGTTCGTCAAATTTGTACATAGTCATTAGTTTTTTAAATTGATTAATAGATTAGTAAATTTGGAAATCAGCAAATGGGTGTATTGTTCTTTCATTGTGGTAGAAAGAAAACTACGCTCAATCCACTGTTGCCAAGTAGGTAACGCTTTAGCAAATCGCTGATAAATAGCACCTACTGTTTTTTCGTTTATCTGTAAGGCTTTGGCTAAACTATCAAAGTCTGTGCGTTTGAGACGATTTTTCTTGCCATTGATAGTAAGGGCGCTTTCTTCCTCATCTGGAAGTACCAAAAGGGTACTGAGCAGGTCATAGGCAGGACTAAGTTCATACTGTCCTAAAGGGTTTTCAATAAGGGAGTAGTTTTTTAGGTGCATATCAGTATTTCCTGTGAGATAGCAAAAGAGTATTACTTCAAAAAGGCGTTGCTGTTCGTAACCTTTGTTGATAGTAAATTGGCGTACCAATTTGCCTATTTTCTCAACTGACCCTCTGTATTTATGCTCAGTAAGTGTCTCTGTTAGCTGACAAAAGTCTTCTACTGCTATTTTTTGTCCCTTGTGTCTGTCAAATCGCCGTGTAATATAAGCTAACTCGCCTGAAGAAAGGCGAATAAGTGAATGTGTTGCAGTACAAATACCTACACTTTCTGCTAAGTGCATTGTGAGGTCTTCGTTTTCGGGCAAACAAGGATACTCCTTTGAAGGAGGTTTCAGTATATAATCGCCATAGAGCCCTACTAAGGTAAGGCGAGGGGCTTGATGAGGAGACTCTTCTAACTGCAACGACAATTTGGGCTGTACCCCTGTAACAGCTATACTCTTTATGATAATTTCTCTCGCAAGGTTTTCTAACTGCTCTTGGTCTAAAGCCAATAAGGGAGGGGTAGCACTTCCGAAAAACTGCTTGCTACAAGCCTTGTGAAAGTCAGTTTCATTGGCATTTAATTCTTTATAACAATACAAACATTGGTGCATTATTCTTCATTTTTAGAGATGATAGACACACAACCTATACAGTCTTTGCACATAGCCAAAAGGAGTGCAAAACGGTCGCGAGGATTGAGTTTCCAATTATTAATTGCTATTTGCAGTAGCCAGCCTTCAGGAATGAGTCCATCAAAAAAAGGGAAGAGCACACTACTGTGGTAAGGAGTTGATTGCAACGGAAGTGTAAGGCTAATAGGTTTAGCCTGAGGTAACGACAGATATTCCTCAGTATAGGCAAAGTGATACCCCTCCTCATCCTCAGTGAGAAGCCCTGCCAACTCATTTTTGTAATATACAACGGCTTGTTTCATTCCTCAATAATACTTACAACCCCTACTTCGGCACCGAAGAGAGCCAATACTTGATTTACTTTATCCAAACGCAAGGTTTTTTTACCCTGCTCCAATTCGCGTACAAAGCGCAACCCAACGCCCGCTCGCATTGCCAACTCAGGCTGTGTAAGGCGTAACTGTTTGCGCCTTTCCTTTACAAAAGAAGCGATATTCATAATTAATAAATCAGATTATACCTTTTCGGGTACAAAGATAGGTAAAATAATTAAATATACACCCTTTCGGGTACAAAATAGTATTATTCTTTTAAATATATACCCTATAGGGTACATATTTCTTGTTAATTAAAATTCTCTCGCCTGGTCAAACCACTGCGTTATTTTCTCTTCCTCAATAGCAAAAGACGCTACTTCTGCTAGCTGACATACAGCTTCGTAGGTGTCCTCTCGCTCAGTGGTTTCTATATTGGGCAACCCGTTGATAACAGCGATAAGCCCCTCTAATAGGCTCCTAACTTCTTTTTCCTCTTTAGCTTTTTTTACGGTTTTTAAGGTTTCCTTATAGGCTTTCATTGCCTCTCTGCCGTTCTTTCCTTCCCACGAAGCAAAAGGAATGTTGAACTCTGTAGCAAACCAACTCTTTGGGTGCAAGTTAGAGACTGAAGCATATTCACTCAACTCTCGTGTTTTCTCCAATTCTTTCAGTTCTTTTCTCAGTACCTTACCTCTTACCTCTTCCACATTCCAGAAAATACAATAGCTGAAGTCTGCCCAAGTACTCAAAGGGGGTAATCCAGTCATATCAGGGCAATAACGCACCTCAATACCGCTAAGGTTTAATTTACCCAAAGCCTCCATATGACACATATTTCCATCCAATCTCACCGTCTTGAGTTTTTTGAACTGCAACAGGCTACTGCAGTCAAACGGTTGTCCCCCTACCGGCGTACTTATATTGATAGTGGTAATATCTTTTAGCACTTCAAATTCAGGTAAGAATACAGGGGTATTATTCTTCTTTTCAGTACTGATGTCAAACGAGATACTCTTCAAAGGGACTGCCACTTCAAGTGTTATCTTATGCGGATTTCCTTGCAAACTAAGCCCCTTCAGCCACTTGTTGCCGAGCTTAATATCAAGAGGATAATCATTATTATCTACCGATAAATATTCAATCTTTGCTTTAGAGAAATCTACTGTTGCAGGAGCCATTAGCCTCCAGTCAAAGCTCTCCATTTCACGCTGTTCTGTCCATTCTATAAAGCGGGTGTCATTTCCCACATAGTCCATCACACGAGGCCAGTTGCCTCCTGCGGGTACTTTAAAATCGTTGAAAACCTCCCATTGTATAGGGGTGTCAGCATCCACATAAGCATCAGCTTTCTCTCCCGAGGTCTTAGGAGCTATGGTAAAGCGTCCTTGTCCTGGGGTGATGTTCACCTTGTGACTGTCTTTTCCTGTGAGGGACAGCGTAAATTTTCCGTAAGTTTTCGGCATTCTAAAAATATTTATACTCTTTTATATTCGTTAAGCAATTGTACCAATTGATATACTAATGTTACAGGCTTTTGTTGGTGATAGGGAAGGTCTTCCTGTCTAAGATGTAACTTCTCAGCACGAGCAATAGCTTGTAATTCAGAGGAATTTCCATCTTCTTGCAGTAGTGTATAGAGCCTCTTACAGAAATCAAGTCTCTTCCCTTCTTTTACATAATTCATCTTAAAGTATTTTCCCAACTGTTCATAGTAATATTCTCTATTTTGAGTGCTTTGTATATCCTTGTAATGTAACAATAGCCATAGTTCAAAGCAATCATTAGAATAAGCTACATTGTAATTCAAGGACTTGGCTTTATCTATAGAATTATCAAAGTTGATAAAGTCCTTATCACTATCTTGAACATCCATATCAAATACACACCATACTTCGTCAAAGGTGAAATCCTCATTTTTTACAATTTCTTCGGTGGCATGTACTAAGTTCATCTTGGATTGCCCTTGCAAATTGACACATCTTACAGATAGGGAAATAACCGGAAATTTGCTAAAGTACCATTCTTCTGTCTGCCCTTCACAGACGATCAATATGGTTTTATTGGCTCTTCTAATAGCTTCATATTGGTAGCTATTTTTACGCTTTTCCCAAGGTTTTCCTTGGTCAGTAACCTTTATAGCTTTGGTTTTCTTCCCCATAGTACTTATGAATTGGTTACTAATTCTGAAAAATCCTCTACCCAAGGGATAGCTCCATATTTACCGTGTATATAGTCTTTCTCAAAAGAGGCTTCTGCACGTACCCCATTGATCTCGGCTAAGCTATAGAGATGACTAGCCCCTTCTTCATCCTTCTCAACAAACTCAATCTGGTCGCGCCTTAGAAGGTTATTAGATAGCAAGGAAGTATCATGAGTTACGAAAATGAACTGTGCTTGCTTGTTCTCTTCCGAATTGAATAATTGTACTATACGCTTAGTTAGCAGAGGGTGAAAACGAGCATCGAACTCATCAATCACCAGAGGACGCCCTTCTTTGAGAGCTTCATAAATGTAAGGACTTAATTCAAAAAGTTTCCGTGTACCCTCTGATTCGTATTTTTCAAAAGAAAAGACCCCATGGGCTAAACCACCCATATATTTTCTTTTAGAAACAAGTAGTTGTGTTTTTTTCTGTTTTTCTAAATCAACAGATTTTTCGGGTTCTCTCAACTCTAAGTCATCGATGGAGGTATCTCCTTTTTTTAGCATACTGATGATAAACCCTTTTTTAGTATCATCTTCTAAAGCTTCTTTTGCATAACTCATCATTGCAGGGTTGCTCAGTCCGCTGATGATATTAATACTACTTAGGTTATTAGTGATATGCTTGGATATCTTTCCAAAGCCAAAGGAAGCCAAGACTGTGAGGAATAAATTGGTAGATAAAAGCATTTCCCCTGAGTCATCGCCTTGCTGGGTGAGGTTCATATAGATACCCCCTTCGGCAAAGTTTGTTTTGTCTATCTCTGTAATTGTATTACCCTCGCGGATAAAATAACACAATTCTCGTTTTCCCTTTTTCCCATAGAGCCACTCAGAGGTAATTCTCCCTGCTTGGACTTCAAACCCATAGCGATACTTTACTTCATCTATATAGAAAATCATCTGGAAGAAAGCGGCTTGGTGTAGGGTTTCAGTACTCACAAAGGAATCCATAAGCAAAAGTACCTTACTATCTTTTACAGAATCAGATATGATTTTTAGAAAAGCATCCAAAGCCTTTATGACATTACTTTTCCCACTAGCATTCGCCCCATAGATAGCCTTCGTCTTTAGGAAAGCATTGTCTTTGTACTCGAAAGTATGTGTAGATTCCAAAGCCATATCCTTGGCGGAAGTTAGCGATGCTTTGGAAAGACTCAGCGTCTGTATCTCTTTAAAAGATCGGAAGTTACCAAAACTAAAATCTTGCAATACTATCATAATTCTATTTTTGCGTATTTTCCGCAAAAATACAAATAAGAAATGATATAGCAAAATATTTCTTAGGATAAAGCCTATTCATAACGCCCTTGGTAGCGTTTTTTGGCTATTTGTGTATATTCCCTTATAAAATCAGTCTTATGGGCAGTATAAGCATCTCTATCGTGCTGGTAAGGCTTCCACAAAGAAAGCTTAAGCGCTTCATATTGCCTTGCCACTAACAAGTGTTCCTGCAGATAGTCCCGAAAATAGAGCTCATCATTATCTCCCCAATAGCGCAAATGTAGGTGAAATACCTTTTCGGCAAAACCTTGTAAGGTATATCCTTTGTTAAAGGAAATTCTTGTAGGAGTCTCCTGCATACAGAGGTAGCCTGCCTCAAGAAGCACCTGCTTTAGCTGTGAAAGAGAAGCTTCTCGGGGTACCTCTACAAGGATATCTATGATGGGTTTTGCCCATATTCCCCCTATAGCAGTGCTTCCTATATGGCTAATTCTCAGCACTTTTTCAGAAGCTAATGGTTTTAAGAGGAAAGCCTTTTCTTCCTCAAACCATTCCCTCCAAAGTGGGTTATAGGGCGAAAGAATAATAGGGAATAGCTCCCATAGCTCAGCCAGCGACATTTTCAATAGCTGATGGGAGGATTCATCTTTTGCCATTGGTCAATAAGTTTTATTTAGTGTGCCTCTAGCCAGTTGCTTCCTGTTCCTATCTCCACGATAAGAGGCACGGCAAGCTGGCAAGCATTCTGCATCTCCTCACGGATAAGCGGAGTTACCACCTCTAGTTCTGCTTTAGGCACATCAAAGAGCAACTCATCGTGTACCTGTAGAAGCATTCGGGTAGCCATTTTTTCCTTTTCAAGACGCTGAGCTATACGCACCATCGCCACCTTAATAATATCAGCTGCACTTCCCTGTATAGGCGCATTCACCGCATTGCGCTCAGCTGCTCCCCGAACTACCTGATTACGGGAATGGATATCTGGCAGGTAACGGCGTCTGCCCAAGATGGTTTCTACATAACCGTGTTCACGAGCAAAAGCGATTTGCTTCTCTATATACCCCTTGAGCTTGGGATAAGTCTGGTAATAGGTGTCTATCAGTTCCTTGCTTTGGCTACGGCTCAGGGAGGTCTGCTGGCTGAGTCCTATAGCAGAGACCCCATAGATAATCCCGAAATTCACCGTCTTGGCGTGGCTACGTTGTTCCTTGGTAACTGCCTCCAAGGGGACGCCAAAGACCTTAGCTGCGGTGGAACGGTGGATGTCCTGCCCCTGAAGGAAAGCCTCTATCATATGGTCTTCCTCACTCAGGGCTGCGATAACACGGAGCTCTATCTGAGAATAGTCGGCAGAGAGGAGGGTATAGTCCGCATTGCGAGGGACAAAAGCCTTGCGTATCTGGCTCCCTTGAGGGGTTCGGATAGGGATATTCTGCAAGTTAGGCTGGTTACTGCTGAGCCTACCGGTAGCTGTTACCGCCTGCATAAAGGTGGTATGAATACGCCCTGTATGCGGATTCACCTCACGAGGAAGCGCCTCTATATAGGTGCTTTGGAGCTTCTGTAAGGCGCGATACTGGAGAATATCGGTAATGATAGGGTGCTTATCCACTAGCTCAGAAAGCACTTCTTCTGAGGTGGCATATTGCCCCGTTTTGGTCTTCTTAGGCTTGGAAGATAGCTTGAGTTTTTCAAAGAGAATTTCCCCCAACTGCTTAGGTGAAGAGAGGTTAAAGGGCTGTCCTGCGTGGGCGAGAATTGCCGTCTCCAGCCGTAGCAGGTCGGCAGTAATCTCCTGAGAGAGTTCCCCAAGGAAGTGAGTATCTACTCGGATTCCCTCATATTCCATTTGCGCCAATACCTTCACCAGTGGGGCTTCTACTTCATTGAATAGCTTTGTCATCTGGTCTTTCTCGAGCAAGGGAAGGAATACTTGCTTGAGCTGTAGGGTTACATCGGTATCTTCTACGGCATATTCCTTTTGTAATTCGGGGGATACCGCCCGCATAGAGAGCTGTCCCTTGCCTTTCTTCCCGATAAGGGTCTCGATAGCAATGGGGGTATAACCCAAGTAGGTTTCCGAAAGCAAGTCCATATTATGGCGCATATCAGGATTCAGCAGGTAATGGGCTATCATTGTGTCAAAGAAAGCGCCTCGCACCTCTATTCCATAATTTGCCAATACTTTTAGGTCATACTTGAGGTTTTGCCCTATCTTACCTATATTTTCAGCTTCAAAAAACGGACTTAATAGAGAAATCCATTGTTTTGCCAAGGAAAAATCTTCTGGAAAGAGGATATAATACCCCTTATATACTTCCCACGAGAGGGCTAAGCCTACTAATTGCGCCTCCATTTCATCTAGAGAGGTGGTTTCGGTATCAAAGCACACTTCCTTTTGCTCCAAAAGCTTCGGCAAGAGGGCTTCTATTTGTTCCCTAGTGGTTATCAGCTCATACTGATGGGGTACCTCCTGAAGGGTTTTGAGCTTTTGGGTAGGTGGTAAGTCAAAGAGCGTAGAGGTAAAGGGCGCATTGGAAGGGGGCTGTGAGGCTAAGGAAAACAAATCCAGCTGGATAGGTTGGGGCTGAAAGGCTTTCTGTAAGGTAGAAAGCATTGTACGGAACTCCAATTCCTCAAAGATAGGCACTACTTCTTGGAAATTAGGCATCGAAAGTTCGAAATCCTTTTCATCAAAGGTTACAGGCACATCCAAGAGGATACGAGCGAGCCTCTTGGAGAGAATCCCCTTATCCTTATTGGCTTCGATATTCTCACGGAGCTTTCCCTTAAGCTGATGGGTATTCTCCAGCAGGTTCTCCAAGGAGCCGAACTCCTTGAGGAGCTTCTGGGCGGTCTTCTCCCCTACCCCAGGTAGCCCTGGAATATTATCCACCGCATCGCCCATCATTCCTAAGAGGTCTATCACCTGCTCAGGGGTATCTACCCCAAAGTTTTCTTTCACTTGTTCTACCCCCCATATCTCGGTATCGTTCCCTCCTCTGGCAGGCTTATACATAAAAATATGCTCAGAGACCAGCTGTCCGTAATCCTTATCCGGCGTTACCATATACACCTGATAGCCTTGCTTTTCGGCTTGCTTGGCAAGGGTGCCTATGATATCATCGGCTTCATAGCCTTCTTTCTCTATGATAGGGATTTGCATCGCTTGGAGTATCTGATGGATATAAGGAATTGCTAGGCGAATTGCCTCAGGAGTCTCATCACGATTGGCTTTGTACTCAGGGAAGATTGCCGAGCGCTCTTGGCTCCCTCCCTTATCAAAACATACTGCCAAGAGGTGCGGCTGTTCCTTACGAATGACCTCTAGCAAGGAATTCATAAAGCCCACAATGGCAGAAGTATTCATCCCCTTGGAGTTGATACGAGGATTCTTAATAAAAGCATAGTACCCCCTGAATATAAGGGCATAGGCATCCAGTAGAAATAGTTTTTTCATTAGTTTAATTTTTTAGTAAATAAGGGTTACCTTAAGGGAGAAGTCCTTATCAATGGCTTTTTCAGCCAGATAATCAGAGAAAGTTTCCACGGCAAAGCATACCCCGAAGAGGGTACGGTCGATGGTCAGGGTAGCCTGAAAACTACGCTCGGCGATGGCTGGGGAAAGGGTAAAAGAGAGTGTTTTGGTAACCCCCTTAATGGTCATTTCGGCAAGGACTTCGTAGCCTTTTTGTGCATTCTCTGTTACCCGCTTGAAGTGTAAGCTAGCCGTAGGATATTCCTTGACAGCGAAGAAATCGGCGGACTTAAGGTGGGCTTCCAGCTTTGCTTTGCGCTGATCCGTTAGGTCTAGCACCTCTATAGAAGCCATATCTACCCACAGCGTACCTCCCTTGAGCTTCCCGGACTTGGTAAAAAGGAGCTTCCCTCCCTTAAAAGCCAACACCCCTTGGTGGGCTTCTCCGATGACTTTCTTACCGTTCCAATGGATACTACTAGCGGAAGCATCCAGCATATAAGTAACAGGCTTAGCAGTGGTTGCTCGCTTCTTACTCTGTGACTGCCCTAGCTGAGGAAGTAATAGAGAAAGGAGCCAGCAAAGGTATAAGTACTTTTTCATTTGTTCTTTATTTTAAGCGTCACTCCTTGAGGGTCTTATCCTCCTTGAGTCCCTCCATCACTCATTGGGCAAATGTACGAAACTTTACCCGCAAAGTCAAGGAATCTCTATGATAAATTTATTATATTTTCTTGCCAACATCTCTTAATTTTTCATCTCCTTATGCTGGTGCGAGCCTCTAGCTCGTACCTAATCTTTAATGAGAGCTTTAAGCTCTTTTTCTCTTAACACAAGTTCCAAGCTGGCACCAATGAGAAAATTAATATAGCCTTCTGTGAGTGAGATATTTCTATAAATTTAGGTTTATTCACTAGGGCTCGGAGAAAGAGAAAGGGGCTCAAAATGCACCTCAAAATTCTCTGTTACATACCTTTGTATCTTATCCTTATGCTGGTCATCGGCATAGAGGAGAATCGCCTTAAGGTCCTTGTGTGTGGCAAGGAAGGCTTTGGCTTTCTCCAGCCCTCCCAATGCCATTAGGGTAGTTGCATAGCCATCGGCAAGCATAGCCGAAGGAGCTATCACCGTAGCACTCAGCAGGTTACTGGGTTGCGGATAGCCTGTTTGGGGATTGAGGGTATGTACGTATTTTTTCCCTGTAAGGGAGTCCGTCCAGAGCTTGCGGTAGTTCCCAGAAGTTGCTAAGCCACAATCGGTAAGCTCCACAGTAGCCACGATTTCCCTATCCTCATCAGGCTTCTGTAAAGGGTTATCTATCCCTATGAGCCAAGACTTGCCCTTGAGTGTGTTCTTCCCGTGGATAAAGAGCTCCCCTCCTACCTCTACAATAAAATTCTCTATCTGCTTGGAGAGGAAGTAGTCAGCTATTACATCGGAAGTGTAGCCCTGAGCTATTGCATTAAAATTCAGCTGTATAGCAGGATTTTCCTTTTCTAGGAAAACCCCATCGGCTTGCTGTGTGGTACGTACCTTATTCAGCCCTGTAAGCAGGAGCAAGCTATCTATCTGCCCTTGTGTGGGAGGGGTATGATGCTCCTTCTTGCCAAACCCCCAAGCATTGATAAGTTGCCCTATGGAGGGGTCAAAAGCCCCCTGACTTTCCTTATAGATTTGCTCAGAGGCGTGGAATACCTTCTGGAAATGTGCATCTAAGGGAAGGCGTTCGTTCCTATTTACTTTGGAAATCAATGAATGGTCTATATAAGTAGACATTGATAGGTCTATCACCTGAAGTAGGGAATCTACCTCCTTCTTCTCAATAGGTCGCTGAGCAATATAAGTGATGTTATAGGTAGTTCCCTGAGCATCCCCCATTATATAATAAATATTCTCCTTAGGAGCTCTCTGGCAGGAAAGCAACAGTAATACCAGAGAGAGATAATACAAATATTTCATCTATTCAATTTTTAATAATCCTCTGAAATCCACTTGGTAAGACTTGCCTTTCTCCAAAGGCGCCTCCTTATGGGTAGCATCATAAAGCCCTACCCCTGCCCAATAAGCATCTGCCTGATGTTCTTGAGCTTTTCGGCGAACAGCTTCCATCAGTACAGGATCATACACATCAGGGTCGTCCCCCTGTAGGATAGGACGCACAATGATGAAGCTCTTCTGCCCCTGTGGGTCTATACACACGAATTGGGGGTTCTTCTTCCGGTCACTATTCACCAGAAGGAACTCCCAGCCAAGGTCTTGCAAGGATTCCCCTACAAGGTTCATCGCTAAGTTATGTAATTCTTGTTCGGTAAGCACTTTTCTAACAGTTAATCACAAAAAGGTTAATGGTAGGGGGAGCTAACTCTAAGGAAGGGAATTGCCTGTATAGCTCCCTTTATTTTTTTGGCAAATGTACGAATTAAATCGCTAATAGAGGTGCTTACAAGCCGTTTTTTTCGTATTTTTGTATTTTCTAAACCTATTTAGCTATGTCTGAACAAAACACCTTTATTCCTCTTCTGCTTAGCCTACAAGAACCCTCCTATGGTGACTTCACCCACAAGCTGATTCCTACCCTTTCCCGTGAATGTATCCTAGGGGTACGCGTACCTATCCTCCGCAAGCTAGCCAAAAAATTAGCCAAGGAACAACCCCAAGAAGTCGCTCAGTTCCTTAAGGCACTTCCTCATTATTATTATGAGGAAAATCTCTTACAGGGATTTCTCATAGAACAAGAAAAAGATTTCCAACAGCTCATACAGCTCACGGAAGCCTTCCTTCCCTATATAGATAATTGGGCGGTGTGTGATACCTTTGCCCCCAAGCTCTTTCTCAAGTATCCCGAAGAGACCTATGCTTATATCCTCAAATGGCTCAGGAGCCCTCACCCCTACACCCTTCGTTATGGTATTGGACTATTACTGTCCAATTACTTAGAGGAACACTTCGAAAGAGAGATGATTCTGCTGGTAGGAAGGATTCAGTCCGAGGAATATTACGTAAATATGATGATTGCTTGGTACCTTGCCACTGCCCTTGCCAAGCAGTATGAAGCTACCCTGCCCTTGATCGCCCAAAGGAGCCTTTCTCCCTTCATACAGAATAAGACCATACAGAAAGCACGTGAAAGCAAGCGTATCCCTCAAGAGGTGAAAGAGAGCCTTTTGGCTTATAAGATTTAGGGAATTCTAACAAAACTTTTAGGCTTTGTTCCTTTACTTTTCTACTATTTTTTCTTACTTTTGCACCCTAATTTTTAATCACTATGCTATGACGATTGTACAATTTCAATACATTTTAGCCGTGGCACAATATAAAAACTTTAGTATTGCTGCAGAAAAGTGTTTTGTTACCCAGCCTACCTTGAGTATGCAGGTACAACGCCTAGAGGAGGAATTAGATGTACTTATTTTTGACCGCGCCAAAAAGCCTATTCGCGTAACCGAAATAGGAGAAAAAATACTCAAGCAAGCCGAAAGCATTGTTAATGAATCCGAACGTATCAAGAGCCTTATTGCCCAGCATAAGGGCTTCATAGGAGGGCGTTTCCGCCTAGGAATTATCCCTACTGTAGCCCCTACCCTCTTGCCTATGTTCCTGAATAATTTCACCCGAAAATACCCAAAAGTAGAACTTAAGGTGGAAGAGATGACTACCCGTGAGTGTATCCGAGAACTCAATGAAGGAAGCCTAGATGTAGCTATCGTTGCCACCCCACTAGGAGAAAAAAACCTCATAGAACGCCCCTTATATGACGAGCCTTTTGTAGCTTATATCCCTAATGCCCGATACCACTTAGAGGAAAACCAGAAAATACAGGTCTCCGACCTCAATATCAAGGATATCCTGATGCTTCAGGACGGACATTGCTTCAGGGAAAGCGTCCTAAATATCTGCCAAGAAAATGGTGCTCTGGATAAGGCGAAGAACAATACCATTGAAATCAAGAGTGGGAGCTTCGAGACCCTTATCAAGCTTGCCAATGAAGGAATGGGAATGACCCTCCTGCCTTACTTACACACCCTAGACCTCAATGAAGCGGAAAAGAAAAACCTACACTACTTTCAGGAGCCTTCCCCTGCCAGAGAGATTAGTATTCTGTACCATAGTAACGAGCTGAAAATTAACATTATAGAAGCCCTTTACAGCGTAATCTCTGGAGTGGTAAGGGGTGCCATTACTTTTGAAAACCTCAATATTATCGACCCTATTCTTAAGAGGAAAATCAAAAAATAAACCTGCTGAATTATTTAATTGAGGTGTCAAAAATGATTATAGACACGGCACAAGGAGAGTATATCATAAT
>NZ_CAURLX010000050.1:0-13288 GCF_963525585.1 uncultured Capnocytophaga sp.
TGCGGGTGCAAAGGTACAACCTTTTTTTCATTCTACCAAATGTTTTTAAAAAAAAATTTTCTTCTTTTTTTAAAGTCATTTAGTTTTCAAAGAACGCCCCTCTTATCGAAAGCGGGTGCAAAAGTACAACCTTTTTTTCATTCTACCAAATGTTTTTAAAAAAAATTTTTCAATCATCTGGCTTTTCAAAGAACCGCTCCCTTATCGAAAGCGGGTGCAAAAGTAATACCTTTTCCTCTTTCTACCAAATATTTTTACATTTTTTTTTCAATTATTTTGTAATTTGTTGATTTTCAGGATATTACAAACTCATTTATTACTTCTTATTTCCGTAATCTGCAGGTATTTCTCCCCAGAGATGAGTTTCCCATTTAAGAATAGGGTTGTTATACGTATGGGTTTGTAACCAATTTTCTGCTCGTTCTATGAGTTCAAATATTTTTTTATTATTTTCCTCTTGAGCTAATTTTGTCTTACACTTCTTCTGCTTTACCCAAGAAATGGCTATTTGGCTATCAGAATAAATAACTCTTGTATCCTTTGCTTTATATAATAGAGCCAATGCATGGACGATTGCTAGGAACTCTCCTATATTATTTGTTGCTGAAGGAAAAGGTCCTTGTGCAAATACAATTTCCTTGGTAGCGGCAATCACTCCTCTATAATACATCGTTCCAGGGTTCCCACTGCAAGCTGCATCTACCGCTATACTATTGTGGTCATAATCAGAAGACATTATAGGTTTATCTACTTTCTTTCCCCAATAGTGCTGATACCCTTCCCTAAAGGCTTTTTCAGCTAGTTCTTTACTAGGAAAAGATTTGTACTTAGCGGTAGGATAGCCTGATATATTTTTTTTACACTCTTCCCAAGAGGCATATACCCCTATATCATACCCTTCCCATACTACATAATATTTTTTTGCCATTTATTGTATAGAATAATACCTACTTAATATATCAGAGAGGCTACGTATGGAATTTTTCGTCCATTGTAAGCGTGTTTCTAGTTGTTCTTGTGCGGAGAGTTGCCATTGTAGGTCTGATTTTCTCAATTTTTGTGTCAGATATTGTAAAATAATAGCCACACTCACGGATATATTAAGGCTTTGTGTGAATCCTACCATAGGAATCGTTAATAATTCATCTGCATTGAGGAGTACTTCTTGAGAAAGACCTTTTCTTTCTGTTCCAAAGAAAAAAACACTTTTGTAATTTATATCAAAATCCTCCAAATAAGTAGCTTTTTCATCGGGAACTGTAGCCACTATTCTATATCCTTGCGCTTTAAGAGCCTCAAGAGAAGATGCCGTATCTGGATAACGATGAGTAGTTACCCATTTCTCTGCTCCCATAGCTATTTCAGCATCTAATCGCTTTCCATACTTTTCTTCTATTAAGTGAACCGTTTGTACCCCAAAAACTTCACAAGTACGTACGATAGCACTCGCGTTATGCATTTGAAAAACATCTTCAACTGCTACTGTGAAATGATTTGTTCTTAAGGAAATTTTCCTCTCAAAGAGCTGTTTTCTTTCCTCTGTGATAAAATCTTCCAAGTAAGTAAGTAGTTTTTGGTCTTGTTCTTCCATAATTCTGTTTATTTTATGCAAATATTGCCTTGAATAGTATTTTTATTGAGATTAATTGAAGAGATTTTTCCATTTTCGCTTCATTTTTTCTTCTATCAGAGCTATTTTATCGTCTATTCTCTCCTCATATCTCATATAAACAAATGTAATTAGGATTGTTACCAAAACAAAGAAGAAAGCTCCTATAGTTACTTCTATAGGATTGAGCTTATTATGAAAAAAACGATAGAGACCTAGCCCTGTAAAGCTTCCATAAAGAATAATATAATGTAAAATGTATATTGTAAGGGTTTTTTGCCCTGTTTTTTGTATATAAGGAGAGGTAATTATATTGCGAAGCAACATAAAAATAGCAAAAAACAATAATACATTTCCTACACGCTTAATCAGAAAGTCCTCCTTTGCTATCAGCCAAAGAGAGGGATAATTCGTAAGCTCAGCTATCTTTCCCAACCAATAAGGGGACAATAAGAATAAGCAACCCAAAGAAAGACAGCTTATAATAGCTTTAGGATATAAGTTTGGGTTATTTCTATTTTGGTAGAACAAATAGCCCATAAAGCCTCCTAAGGAGGTATAACCGAACCAAGGGAAAATTGTAAATATGGAACCATTTATTTTAGTAAAATAATTAGCTATCCATAAGGGTAGATAATCATATGAGAGTTCCCTATAGATAGGCTCAAAAATAAACAATACCAAAGTACTGAACAGGAGTATATAAGGTAGCCAATGTTTCTTTCGCTTATACGTAACTAAGTAAGCGACAATGAGAAAGAGCAAGGAGAGTCCTATACAATGAAGTACATCCACTTTTCTTACGTTCAAATCGGTATAGGGTGAGAAAAGGTTAAAAATATTAGCCCGAAGCAGATACCCCACTATCACAAGAGAAATTCCTCTATGGAGTCCTTTCTGTACACGTACGTGATTCCAGCCCATTTTCTCAGGATTCTGTTCTTTGATAAGCAGATATGTAAATATAAAACCCGAAACAGTGAAGAAAACAGGAGCCGTCATCCCTCGTATATAGAGCCAAGTAACAAATATGGGATAGTTTTCGTCTCGATATTCAGGAGCTAAGAGTCCATCTACAAAATGACCTTCGAGCATCATACAAATGGCAACTGCTCGAATTACATCAATAAATATAAGGCGCGAAGAGGATTTCATTCTATTGCTGTAGGAAAGGATTGAACTGCTTTTCTTCCCCTATTGTTGTAGGCTCTCCGTGACCGCTATATACAAGGGTCGTTTCTGGAAGTGTCAGTAGTTGCGTATATATACTATGAATAAGTTGGTCATAATCCCCTTTATAAAGATCTGTACGCCCTATACTCCTTCTAAAGAGAGCATCTCCAGAAAGAATCATATGCTGGGAGGGTATATAGAAAGCTAAGCTCCCTGGTGAATGTCCTGGAACATACCTAACCTCAACAGGAACCTCTGTCAATTGTAAAGAAGTCGTCTCATCTATTTCAATAATTTCTCCTTCAAAAGAAGGAAACTGGAAACCATACATACGTGCATGATCAATATTACGCTCCAGAACCTCTTTTTCTACTTTGTGCATATGTACAGGCAAAGAAAAAGTATCACAAGCCCACTGTAATCCAAAAACGTGATCAATATGAGCATGTGTAAGGATTATTTTTTCTAGAACAAGATGATTTTCTAGGATAAAATTCTTCAAATGAGACTCTTCTGTATGAGTAAAACACCCAGGGTCTATCAGCCAAGCAGTTTTATCTGGTGCATAGAGTACATAGGTATTCTCCTGAAATGGATTGAATGTAAATTGTTGTAAAGTAAGCATCTCGAAATAAAAAGATGGGGCAAAGGTACGAAAAAAAGTAATATATTAGGAATTATTTTGTATTTTTGCCCCCTATTATCAAGATATGCAATTAGAATTTGAACACAAGCAGTCCGCCCATTGTGAGAACGGTGTAGCCTCCAACCTATTGAATTACTATGGTTACCCCATCAGTGAGCCAATGGTCTTTGGCATTGGAGCAGGATTGTTGTTCTTTTATTTTCCTTGGATAAAAGTCAATCAGGCACCAGCCATCAGTTACCGAACAATGCCTGGGCATATTTTTTCTAACGTAGCTAAGCGGTTAGGATTTCGGGTGAAAAGACAGCATTTTTCCCAGCCTAATGAAGCCGAAAAAGCTCTCAATAAAATGCTTGAGCAGGGAAAACCAGTAGGCTTACAGGTAGGAGTGTATCAGCTCCCCTACTTCCCTGAACCTTATCGTTTTCATTTTAACGCTCATAACTTGGTGGTATATGGCAAGCAAGAGGGTAAGTATCTCATCAGTGACCCTGTAATTCCTCACGTAACTACACTTACCCCTGAAGAACTTGAAAAGGTTCGCTTTGCCAAAGGAGTTCTTGCTCCCAAAGGGCATATGTACTACCCTAGTCACCTACCAGAGTCTTTTTCTCTGGAAGGAGCTATCCGAAAAGGAATCAAACATACCTGTAATTGGATGCTCTCCCCTGTCCCTATTGTAGGGGTAAAAGCCATAGAAAAAGTAAGTAAGCATATCCTGCAATGGCATCAGAAATTAGGAAACAAAATGACCAATCATTATCTAGCTCAGATGGTACGTATGCAGGAGGAAATCGGGACTGGAGGAGGTGGATTTCGCTTCCTTTATGGGGCTTTCTTGCAAGAAGCTTCTGTTATTCTGAAGAATGATACCTTAAAAGAACTTTCTATAGAAATTACTGAAATTGGTGATTCCTGGCGTGATTTTGCCCTTGCTATCTCTCGTATTTATAAAAACCGAGACCAAGCTACTAGCGATTCCTACCAAAAACTCTCCGATGCTCTTTTCCAGATTGCACAACGGGAAAAAGCCTTTTTTAAGAAACTAAAAAAAACTATTCAATAATCCTTAAATACCAGAATATTATGTTCAAAACAAAAAAACAATATAGCATAAAAGAAATCTTTGAGACTCATACGGAAGGAGAGAGCCTTAAGCCAGATACAGGGCTTCATTTATTATATGACTTGGTTCGCTACTTCCGTCCTAAAAAAGTAGATAAAACCATCTCTCTTCTGGAGCTTATTGGTTACCTACAAGAATATCCCTCCCATTGTAACTTGCTTTCCGAATACTTGAAAAATCTGCTCTCTGGCAGACGATTTGGAAGAATGATTTCTGAGGTAGCAATCCTACAAGATGCAAGCTTCTCGTACGAACTAAGAAAACGTATATTATCAAAAATACTCCCCTTTCAACCTGAAAAAGATACCCTACAATACGTACTGAATCAGGTTTTTTATAAGCCTTCTGACTATATATGGATAAAGCGTATTGATAGGGAGGAATATCGCACTCTTTTTTCGTTATTAGGCTTCTTGGATATCTTTTCTGATCGGGGAGCACAACTCTCCTCACTGAACCAAGTCTGTGAAGCCATTGGGCTTATCACACAGCGCATGAGTGGGCGTTCTCTGGAATCGGATATTATCCATATGGTCCCTGAGTATAGTTACTTAGAGAGTCCTTTCCTGAGTTTTGAACATGAATTCGATGCAATTAGAGAGTCTATCCTTAAGGGAGAACCCCTCAAGGAAGAAGATTTGAACTACAAGCAATTAATGGTTCTTTATCACCAGTGTGAGAGCTTCGTACAACAAGCTTATAAGAATGCTTCTAAGTATGGGATTACCTTACGTGTGAACCAAGGATTGTTACGTATCCGCCAGCAACTCTCTAGAGTAAAGCTCCTGATAGACCTACTTGTAATTACTTCTGATCGAGATAAGGTAGACAATACCATCTGTATGGCTCTAAAACTGATCGAATATAACTGTTATAAGAACAATATTAGTTCTTTTATGAAGGAGAGTACCCAGTCAGTCGCTTATGAGATCACTCAGTTCAATGCCTCTACAGGTGAGAAATATATCACGGAAACCATAGGAGAATACTTCAAGATGTTCCGTGCTAGCCTTGGAGCAGGATTTATTGTGGGGTTTCTGTGCATTTTCAAAGCTTTGTTACACGAAGTAGATACAAGTGATTTTGGACACGCTTTCCTCTATAGTATGAACTATGCTTTAGGCTTTATTCTCATCTATCTTACGGGGTCTGCTTTGGCAACCAAGCAACCTTCCATGACGGCTACGACAGTAGCTCGGGTGGTAGAAGATGGGATGAAAAAGCAATGTAGGGAAGAAGAAAAACATACCGAATTTGCTGAGTTCTTTGCACGCCTATGGCGTTCTCAGTTTATTGCTTTTGTGGGGAATGTGATTATGGCTTTTGCGGTGGCTTTGCTACTGGTATGGGGAGCCGAGCAACTCTTAGGAATGCAAATTGTAGCTCATAGCTGGCAAAAACTTCTTAAGGATGCCAGTCCTATCCATTCAAAACTGATATTACACGCTGCCATCGCTGGAGTTTTCCTATTTATTTCAGGAATTATAGCAGGAAATGTATCCAATAGTAACAAACATTACCAAATTGCCTATCGTATAGAAGAACATCCTTTCCTAAAACAGCTATTAGGTAAGCATAGAACCCGAAAATTAGGACACTGGATAGAGCATAAGTACCCTGGAATTATCTCTAACTTCTGGTTTGGGGTGTTTATGGGAAGTACTTATTCTATTGGGCATTTCATTGGGCTTGATTTGGATATCAGGCATATTACTTTTGTCAGTGGAAATATTGCAATGGGGCTTTATGGAGCACATTTTCAACTGATTTGGAGTATGTGGGTATGGATTTTCTCTGGCTTGGTTATCGTTGGTTTTATCAATTTTATCGTCAGCTTTGGCCTTTCCATATGGTTAGCTTTTCGTTCTAGAAATATCCCTGATTCCGAGTTATTTTCACTTATCAAAGCCGTTTGGAGGCACTTTAAAAAAGCTCCTATGAGTTTTATTTTCCCTCCCAAACGTAGGAAAGAACTTCCTATTGAATCCTCTATTGAATAATTTTATGAAATATCTAAGATACCTACTTTTTCCTTTTGCTTTTCTCTATGGATTAGGCGTTCGCTTGCGTCATTGTTTATATAATCATCAGTGGTTCAAGTCCAAGCAATATCCTTTTCCTATTCTCTGTGTAGGTAACTTAGCTGTAGGAGGAACAGGGAAAACGCCTATGATTGAATACTTAGTACGCCTTATAGGAGAAAATAAGGTGGCTATTCTAAGTCGTGGCTATAAGCGGAAGACAAAAGGTTTTGTCCTTGCTGATGCATCTTCCTCTGTACGCACCTTAGGAGATGAACCTTTTCAGTACCACCAGAAATTCCCATTAGCAACTGTTGCTGTTAGTGAAAGCCGGCAATTAGGAATAGAAACTCTCCTACAATCCCCTCACTTTAAGGCTATTCTTCTAGATGATGCCTTCCAACATCGTAAAGTACGAGCACGGTTCAACCTTTTGCTTACAGCCTATCCTAACCGATATAGTAATGATTACCTGCTCCCTGTGGGAAGCCTACGCGATGTAAGAAGTCGCTCTCAAGAGGCACAAGCTATTATTGTTACCAAGTGTCCTACCCTTTCGGCTGAGGTGCAACAACAGATTATCAAGGAACTGAACCCCTCCCCCTTACAAAGAGTTTTTTTCACATCCATTAAGTATAGTAATAGTGTTCAGAATGAGAAAGAAAGTATCCCTCTAGAAGCTTTTCTGAAGAGCTATTTTACCTTAGTAACAGGAATCGCTAACCCCACTCCATTAGTAGAATTTTTGAAGAAAAAAGAAGCTTCTTTTAAACATTTAGCTTATAGTGACCATCATCATTTTTCTTCTAAAGAATTAGCCCTTTTAGAACAAAAAGGACGTATTCTTACCACTGAAAAAGATTTTGTACGCCTCAAGGGAGCTCTTCCTGAACTATACTACCTCCCTATAGAAACGTGCTTTTTAAACTCCAAAGACCAAGAAGCATTTGATAAGATGATCTTAAGTTGGATAGAGGGTAAATAAGGCTACCCTCTATTCTCATATCGCATAGCCGCTACTGGCTCTATCTTAGCTGCTTTTCGAGCTGGGAAAGTTCCTGCAAAAATACCTGAAAGTACCATAATAAAGACTGCCAAAGAGGCTATTCCCATATCTATTTCTGTGGTTTTGAGTAATCCTAATCCTCCTGAGGCTGATAAAACCATATTAATCAGCTTAAGTACCCCTACGCCCAAGAACATCCCTATTAATCCTGAAGCTAAAGTAATGATTAGTGCTTCCAAGAGCATCTGAGTAATGATATGACGGGGAGTTGCTCCTATAGCCATTCGCAAACCAAATTCGCTAGTACGCTCTTTAACTACTACAAATAGAATATTGGTCACACTCACCATCCCACTAATCAAAAAGCAAGTTCCTACAATCCAGATAAAAACACTGATACCCGTAAAGATACTATTGATACTGGAGAGTTGTTCCTCCAATGCCTGTACATAGATCGCATTAGGATCGTTTTCATCAAAGCGGAGGGTACGTCCCAAATAGTTGATTATTTTTTTCTTAAAATCTAAAACAGAGATCTGTGCATCATCACGCAAATAGAAGCCAAAGGAAGAAATATCGGGGGTATCTTGGATATTACGGGTAAAACTGGGATAGGGTACGAAGATTTCCGACTCTGCTTGCTGACTAATCATATCGTCATTTTTCATCACTCCTATTACGCGGTAATACACTCCCCCCACATTGATAAGTTTGTCCAAAGGATTGTCATCAAGGAATAGCTTAGTGGCCACTTTCTTTCCTATAATGGCTACATTGCGTGCTTTTTTGTCATCCATAAGGTTAAAAGGGCGGCTTCCCTCTATCATCTTATAACTGGAGAAAGACCAATAATCCTGGGTAATTCCTGTTACAGAGGTATAGTAATTTTTCTTTCCAAAAGTAGCATTTTTAGAAATAGTTGTTCGTGGAGAAAGTCCTTCTATCTCGGGGAACTTTCGCTTGATATCTTCTAAGAGGTATTTATTGAAGAAAATTTGTCGCCCCTCTTGCATATTCTTATATTTCATGGAGGTTTCTCCACTCCAAATAAATATTGATTTGGCAGCAAACCTCTTTAGTAGGTCTTGCACCCCATACTCTACCCCCTTCCCTACCCCTAAGAGCAGTACTAAGATAAAAATACCCCACATAATCCCAAAGCCGGACATAAAGGAACGGACTTTATTTTGCTGTATGGAATGAATAATTTCTCGCAATGTTTCCATAATGATTTTATGATTATATTAGGCAAAGGTACAATTTTTCTCCTAAAATATCTATATTATCTATGAAAATCTTTTAAAGAAAATTCCTAAGACCATCATAGCAATAACTATTTGAAAAACTTATTATTAGAAATTAAAAATCAAGAGAAAACTAAGAAATTATCTCCTGATAAAAAATTTAAATTATTTTTATGAGTAAAGTACTTGTTTTTTATGTTTTAAAGTTGTACTTTTGCATTCTAAAAGAAATCTACATTATCTTTATTTAAAAACTTCATTTTATTAATCAACATATTGATTATCAGTATATAAAACTTCTTTATTAACAATTCTATTTAATAGATTTCACTGTCTATCAAACAAAAATACCTTATTCCATATTATATACTACAAAAACGAATTATTACAGAATAATTCTCTACAAAAAATACTTGTTTTTAGAGATTTATTATTGAATTAGTCGTATCTTTGCCTCACAAAAATAAAGAAAAACCTTTTTAAATCACTAACAAATATGCTAAACCAAAAAATCCTAACCCGTATAAAAGCCCTAGGGGGCAATACCAGCCAAGTAAAAGGCACTTCCCTTGCCGATGACCTATTGGCTATTACTTTTGATACAGTACTCTATCCAAAGCCTCAGGACACTCCTTGGGCAAAGGCAGAAGATACCGAGCCTATCTATGGTATAGGCGCGTGGGTAGATACCCATAGGGAGCTCTACCAAACGGATAAAAAGGCTTTCTATGACCAGATGATTGCTGAGTTCTATCGACTTACGGAAGAACCTTATGGGCAACACTTTTGGACAGCCAGCCTCTTTACCCCCTTCAAAGAAGGTACCGATGACTATGAAGAATGGTATGACGATTTCTCCGATGAGGAATTTACAGACCTTACAGAAATTACAAAAGTTACAGGCGACAAGACACCTGATCTTATACAATTGTTCTATACCTCTGGCTATCCTGACCATATATACATAGCCCTGAGCGACCCCAATGTAGAAAACCCTACCCTCTTTGGGACTGACCACGAGGTGTTTTTCAATGAAATAGATAATATGGGAACTTTGGAAGACTATCTCAATACCCTAATGACCCCTGAGGAGCTTATAGAGATAGTAGAAAAAGCATTGACTAAATAGCCTTTATTTTTAGTTAAAAACTAATATATGAATTGGGAAAACATCTGTAAAAAAGACCAATTAGATAGTAATTTTTTAAAAGAATTCACTCCTAAAGGAAATGTAATGCTGATGCAAGAGGATGAGTTTGCCACCACTCAAGAATGCTTATCAGCTTATTCCTTAGGTGCCGAACTTTTACCAATTTTCACCAATAACGAAAGTGACTTTGTAGGAGTATATACCATGGGATTGCTAAAAGGGAAAGTAGCCTTAGTCATACACGATGCTTTGGATTTCACCCCTGCTTTTAGCAGCATTCAAAGCTTTTTAAAAGTCATTGAACAATATAACTTTGATGATTGGTACAATATTCCCAAAACTGAATGTGATTATCCTATTAAAGAAGAAAACCAAGCCGAACCCAATCTTCTAAAAGAATGTTGGAAGCAGATTGAAGCTAATCAGTTCTCTTCCTCCGAAGAGAAAATCCTTATCTGCAAAATGGCTATTTCACTAACTCCACCCTCTCAGTTGGATAAGCTATTGGTGTTTCTAAAAAGTCCTTTTACAGATAAGCCCGAACATCGTGAAATAGTAGAATGGGCAATGTACTGTCTCGGAGTGACTCATCAATACATCCCTGCCAAAGACCCCATAACCAACCTAATAACTACCAAGCCTTATAAGCATTATCCCTATAAAGCCCAATTGTACAAAGGAGCCTTTACCAAAAAAAGTAATATTTTTGTAGAGGGAATAATGAAAATACTCTTTTTCCCTATATTTCTGATTAGCTTTATTGTTATGATAATTGGTATTGCATTTGCCCAGTTATTTAGCCTTTTCAAAAAGAAAAACAACTCATAATGAACTTATCAAAATAGTAAAGAAAGCATTGACCAAATGAGACAGAAATTTACACTTATCACTTTAGGTGTCCGCGACTTTAAGAAAGCTCTTGCCTTTTATGAGAACTTAGGCTGGCAGAAGTCGGACAAAAGTATGGAGGAGTATGCTCTTTTCCCTTTGGGAGGAATTGTATTAGGTCTATATCCTTTACAAGAACTCTCCGAAGACACTACGCTACCTTATCAGTCAAGTACATTTGCAGGAATAACGATTAGTTATAATGCTAAATCAGAAACAGAAGTAGATGCTGTTTTATCCAAAGTTAGTGAATTAGGAGCTACTATTGTCAAGCCAGCTCAAAAAGTATTTTGGGGTGGATATAGTGGTTATTTCAAGGACTTGGACGGCTACCTCTTTGAAGTTGCTTATAATCCTTTTTGGGAGTTTGACGAAAATGACAATTTAAAATTATAATTCAAAATGACAGAAACAGAACAAACCCTACGCCAGCGTTTCACTGCTTTCTTGCAAGCGATGTACGACTGGGAAACAGAAGCCAACAGAGTTGAAGAAGAAGAAGTGGAGAAAAAGAAAACCCTATCTTGGGAAGACTTTTGCAACAAGCAAACTGAACTGCGCATCCCTATTTATAAGGAATACATCACTGAACGCGAACGCAAAAACGGAGGTGCTCAGTACACCAGTCACTGCTTTCCTCCTAACTATGATCCTTCTAAAGAAAGCATTACCGAAGTACAAATCACTGGTAAAAAAGCCTCTATATTTACCGATAGAGAGTATGCAAGAATGAATTACAAGCGCGAGTACAAATACAAACTCATAGAGGATCGCTGGCTATTAGACACTATCAAAGAACAGTATTTACCTGAAAACAGAGACCCTGAAAAATGGAAGAGTGTGATTTTATAAAAACAAAACTACAATGAAAGAAACCCCAACTTTTACTTTTGGAGCACAAAACCTCCCCCATAAAGAATACCACCAATGGCTGATAGAAATCAAACAACGATTTCAGCAATCGCAAATCAAAACAGCCATAAAGGTGAATACTGCCCTTTTAGAATTCTATTGGAGCTTGGGTAGTGATATAGTAAAAATGCAAACCGAAAAGGCTTGGGGTAGTGGCTTTATCAACCAACTAAGTTTGGATCTAAGAGAAGCCTTCCCTGAAGCTACTGGTTTTTCAACTACTAATATCAAATATATAAGAAGGTGGTATTTGTTTTATTATCAAGAGCTTACAAAAAGTCACCAAGTTGGTGACCTTTTAGAGATGCCTAAAGATTTTGGTTTAATCCCCTGGAGACATCACATCGAAATCATATATAAATGCAAATCTATTTCTGAGGCTCTATTCTATATCAAGCAGACGATCAGTCATAATTGGAGCAGGGTACAATTAGTGCATACTATTGAGAGTAACCTCTTTGAGCGACAAGGAAAAGCTATTAGTAATTTTGATACTCAATTGCCTATCCCTCAAGCTAATTTAGCTACCGAACTCCTCAAAGACCCTTATAATTTCGACTTTCTTTCCCTTGGTAAAGACTATACCGAACGAGAACTCGAAGAGGCTTTGATGCAAAATATTACCCGCTTTTTATTGGAATTAGGACAAGGTTTCGCCTTTGTAGGGAGACAAATGGAATTGCGTATGTCTGAAGGACAGAGCTTTTTCCCCGACCTCATTTTTTACCATATCCCAATGAAATGCTATGTTGTCGTAGAACTTAAAGTCACGCTTTTCATCCCTGAATACATCGGAAAATTAAATTTCTATGTAACTGCCGTTGATAAACTCTTGCGCGGAGAAGGCGACAATCCTACCATTGGGTTACTTATCTGTAAAGATAAAGACGAATTACTAGTAGAATGGTCACTCACCGATGTAAACAAACCTTTAGGCATTGCCTCTTATCAGCTCAAAGAAATCATCGATAACACTATCGCTGAATTTGAAAAAAACAAACTTAAAACCTTGTAAACCAATTACAGAAAATGAACACATCAAATTATAACACCAAGTTTGGCGCCCTCACTTTCTCACAAAAAGTGGGAGGCGAGTATTTTTGGGAAGCTTCATATCAGTGGAAAAGTGATTTCTATAAAGAAACTTTACAGCTGCCTTTTTCTGTATTTAGCAATAGTGAAACCATCACACCTGATACTATTGCTTTTATTGAACAGATCCTTACCAGTGCAGATAAGTTGGTTGCCAAAGCACTTTCTTATTTTCAAGAACAACTGCTAATAAGCTCTAATGGCTTTCATCTTTCAGAAGAAGAAAAACAATTGCTCAGCGTTCCCTTGCAGGAAGTCCCTTTTGAAAGTCCGCAGTTCCTGTTTTATGACAACAAAGAATGGATATTGCATTTTGCCGGAGGAGGTTTCAGCTTTTGCGAACCTTATGGCGTTTCTTTTCATTTTAAAGACGAAGAACCTATCCTAATAGAAAACTTAGAAGACGCTGAAGAAATATAAT
>NZ_CAURLX010000051.1:0-12797 GCF_963525585.1 uncultured Capnocytophaga sp.
AGAAATATTGGTATCTATATACTGATTTGCTTTTTCTGTACCATTAAAATGATATGATATAATATACTTAGCTATAAGGTTTTTAGGCAAAATGTTTTTATCGAAAACAATTTTTTTACCTTCAAAAGTATCTGATTCTAAAAATTCTTTAAATATCCAAATAGTATCATTTTTATAATCAATTGCATAATCTTCTGAAATATTTTCATTTATTGAATACATCTTTCCAATAAAAAGATTGTAATTATCTAATGAAATTTTTAGATACTGGTCTAATTCGCCCAATTGGGTTGTTTCTTCATATTGATCTTTAGACATTGAAGTATTATCTCCTGAGGCTCTTTTCTTAAAATCACAGGAATATATCAATATCAAGCAAAAAATATAGATGATAATTTTCATTTATTGATTTATTATTAAAAGGGCTTTCTGATAAAAACAGCAATGTATATTTTTGTATTACAGTTATTTAAACGAAATTAGTGATTAGCAAGTTATACACTTTCTGCTTTACGAATGTCCTTTTGTATTTTTCGATAGAAAAAGGGGTAAGTCAGCCAATAAAAACACCATACAATGGGCATTAGCACCCAGATGGCTATGTACAGGTATAGGTGGAAGCATTTCAGGAGAGTCCTTCTATACTTATTTCTATAAATTATAGTAGCCCAGATACGAAATAGTCGGTTAGCTTTATACTCAGCAGATAGGAGAAAAGGTTTTATAATTACTCCTTTTCGTTCTATGATTTCTTTCTGCAAACCTTGATCATAAATATCTTTTTGGAGGTATTCCAAGGCAATTTTTCCATACATAGAAGCACTTTCTATATCCTTTTGAGAAACTCCTGGTAAGGGGAATATCCCTAAGTATCTATCTTTTCTTCCTGTAAAAAGCCAATGTACAATAGTCAATACACTGATATGATTGGCGTGCTTATCAGTAAGAGCTATATTCCCTACCAAATGTGCTTTATTCTCTAGGAGTAATAGCTTAATTTTTTCCTGAGAACTTATCCACATATTTCGGGTACCTGAGAGAGTGATTACAGGTTTATTATACAATAAATCTTTAGCAAAGGTACTTTTTAAAAAAGAATTGATAGGGATAGAAGGTGACAGATACCAAACCTGATAAGCAAGAATTATTAAGGAATATTCTTTCTCAAGAAATTCTTGCTTAATAGGCTTAATAGGTTGTGGAATTTGTAAAAAAGACTCAGGGAAAGCCCCAAAAAAAGCTTCATCAGTCCAAGGAAAAGGGAAAGATTCTTCCATTTCTATAGAATAAAAATCTATCCCTATTCCTGCACTCTGAAAAGGAGCTACAAACTGATTAACAATATCCTTAAGTTGTCCTGATTGAGAGTAATAAACTACAAGTATCTGTTGCATTTATTGCTTACTTTCTATCCATTTTCTAGCATTTACAAAAGCTTCTATCCAAGGTGATACTTTGTCCTCTCTTTCTGGATAATATCCCCAAGCCCAAGGGAAAATAGAACGTTCTATGTGTGGCATAGTAACTAGGTGTCTTCCTGTTTCATCACATAACATTGCTACATTATAATCAGATCCATTAGGATTAGCTGGGTAGTTACTATAAGCATACTTACCTACTATATTATACTGATTTTCAGCAAGAGGCAAGTGGAATTTTCCTTCTCCGTGAGCAATCCATACACCTAAAGTTGTCCCTTCTAGAGAAGAAAGCATAACGGAATTATTGGGTTCAATAACTACTGAGGTAAAGTTACATTCGTATTTTCCACTATCATTATGAAGCATTTTTGCAGAGGGAGCTATCAGCCCTAATTCTATAAAAAGCTGACAACCATTACAGATACCTACCGAAAGCGTATCTTCACGAGAGAAGAATTTTTCCAAAGCAGATTTTGCTTTTTCATTATATCTGAAAGCCCCAGCCCATCCTTTAGCACTTCCTAGAACATCTGAGTTAGAAAATCCTCCTACAGTACCTACAAAATGTACTCCTTCAAGAGTTTCCCGTCCTGAAATAAGATCAGTCATATGTACATCCTTCACTTGGAATCCAGCCAGATATAGAGCGTAAGCCATTTCTCGTTCAGAATTACTTCCTTTCTCACGAATAACAGCAGCTACAGGTCTATTAGCTCCTGAGGTAGGGTATTCTCCTGAAAAATGTGAGGGGAACTTAAACTGAAGGGGTTGTTCTTTATAATTTTGATATCTTTCAAGGGCTTTATCTCCTTTCGTTTGTTTTTTATCTAATAGATAAGAAGTTTTATACCAAATATCTCGATAAGTTTCAATAGAGAATGTATAATTTTCTGTATAATTCACTAGAGAAAGAGTAGGAGAGGAGATTACAGTTCCTATTTTGTAGAAAGAAATACCGTTTTCATTAAATAAATTTTCTAGTAATTCATCGTTTTTAGCTTGGATAACTAAAGAATTGTTTTCATTAAAGCATATTTTTACACTATCTACTTCTCCTAGAGCCGTGAAATCAATAGAGGCTCCTAATTTTTGTCCGGAAAAACACATTTCAAGTAAGGTAGTCAGGAGTCCGCCACTACTTACATCGTGTCCAGCTACAATAAGTCCTTGCTTTATAGCTTTTTGTAGGGTATTGAAAGCTTTTTTGTAAGCAATAGGATCTGCAATATAGCTACATTGAGAACCTATGCTCTTTTGTGTTTGGGCAAAAGCAGTTCCTCCTAAACTAAGTTCTGTTCCAGAGAGATTTAAATAATAGATACTTCCTTTGCCTATTTTGAATACGGGTTCTACAACTTTTCGGATGTCACTACAAAGTCCAGAAGCAGAGATAATCACAGTTCCTGGAGCAATTACTTCTCTGTCAGGATACTTCTGCTTCATTGATAGAGAATCTTTTCCTGTAGGGATATTGATTCCCAAGGCAATAGCAAAATCAGAAGCTCCCTTGACCGCCTGATATAAGCGAGCATTTTCACCAGGGTTATTACACGCCCACATCCAGTTAGCAGAAAGGGATACACTTTTGAGCCCTTCTTCCAAAGGAGCAAAAACGATATTACTTAGAGCTTCAGCTATGGCATTTTGGCTTCCTTTTTCAGGATCTATTAGAGCAGAGATAGGAGCATATCCTAAGGAGGTAGCAATTCCTTTTTCACCCTTAAAGTCTAGCGCCATTACCCCTACATTATTCAAAGGTAATTGAAGTTCTCCAGCGGTTTGCTGTTTAGCGACTCTTCCTCCTACGCATCTATCTACCTTATTGGTAAGCCAATCTTTGCAGGCAACAGATTCTAGTTCGAGTACTTGCTTGAGGTAGGAAGGTATTTCTTCAGATTGATAACTGAAATCCTTGTAGTAGGTTGGTATAGTGGTATCTTTTAGGAGCATTTTAGGAGCATTTCCGAACATATCGGAAAGTTCCAAATCAATAGGTTTTTCACCTGTAGTATGATTTATAAAAGTAAATTGATGATCATCGGTAACTTTTCCTACAATATAAAAGGGAGCTCGTTCACGTTCTGCGATTCTCTCAAGTAAGTCAATGGCATTATGAGGAAGGATAAGCCCCATACGTTCTTGAGATTCATTACCGATTATTTCTTTAGCAGAAAGAGAGGGATCTCCTACAGGGAGCTTTTCCATTGCAATACACCCTCCAGTTTCCTCTACTAGTTCTGAGAGACAATTCAGATGTCCTCCAGCTCCGTGGTCGTGGATAGAAATAATAGGGTTTTCAGCGCTTTCTACGCAAGCTCGAATAGCATTTGTAACTCGTTTCTGCATTTCAGGGTTCGAACGTTGGATAGAATTGAGTTCAATAACAGAACCAAAGGCGCCCGTATCAGTAGAAGAAACAGCAGCCCCTCCCATTCCTATGCGATAGTTATCTCCTCCTAGAACAATAATAGGATCACCTTCCTTAGGAGTTTGTTTTTGTGCCATTTCTTTCTTCCCATAGCCAATACCTCCAGCGAGCATAATTACTTTATCATACCCTAACTCCTGTCCATTTTCCTGATGTTCAAAGGTGAATACTCCTCCGCAGATAAGGGGTTGTCCGAATTTGTTCCCGAAATCAGAAGCTCCATTTGATGCCTTGATAAGGATATCCATAGGAGTCTGATAGAGCCAATTGCGTTCGGACATATTTTCCTCCCAAGGTCTGTCGGAATCTAATCGTGAATAAGAGGTCATATATACCGCAGTTCCTGCTAGCGGAATAGCTCCCCTTCCTCCAGCTAATCGGTCGCGTATCTCCCCTCCAGAACCTGTAGCTGCTCCATTGAAGGGCTCTACTGTAGTGGGAAAATTATGAGTTTCTGCTTTAAGTGAAAGAATAGCATTGAAAGGAGTTTCTTCGTAGAAATCAGGCTTATCAGCTGATTTAGGGGCGAATTGTGTAGTGGGAGTTCCTTCCAAGAAAGCTACATTATCCTTATAGGCTGAAACTACTCCATTAGGGTTTGCTTGAGTTGTTTTTTTGATTAGTTGGAATAAGGAAAGTTCTTGTTGCTTACCATCTATAACAAAAGTTCCATTGAATATTTTATGTCGGCAATGTTCAGAATTCACTTGTGAGAATCCAAATACTTCGGAATCGGTAAGTTTTCTGCCTAATTTTTCAGAAAGTTTCTCTAAATAGGCAATTTCTTCATCACTTAAAGAAAGTCCTTCCTCTTGATTGTATTGGGCTATATCGGCTATCTCCAGAATAGGAGTAGGGGAGGAGGTGTTACTGAAAATGTCCTGATGTAGGTTGTCATATCTCTGGTAAAGCATAGGGTCAAAAGAGGTATTCTCTTTCATAGGAAAGAATTCTTCTAGTCGAATAATACCTTTGATACCCATATTTTGGGTGATTTCTGTTGCATTTGTACTCCAAGGAGAGATCATTTGAGCACGTACTCCTAAGAAAATACCTTCTACCTTTTGGGTACCTAAATAACTAGCATTTCCAAAAAGCCAAGAGAGCTTTTCTTGATCATTAGTCGACAAATCAGATGCTTGTACAGCATAAACTGTATTTTGAGAGTTTTTAAAAAAATGAATCATCAGGATGTATTTTTGAATGGCAAATGTAAGAAAAAAAAATGGAAAAACTTCTTTCTTTGATAAAAAAAAGCAAACGCCCCAATTTAGGAGCGTTTGTTACATTTCAGAATAGGTTACTTTAGGTAAAGGTGCATTGAGAAAAGCTCAATATACAAAATATTACCGTCGAATAATCCTCTTACAGAAACTCGTTAATATTCACGAATAATAAAAACAAAATTATTTTTTGTATTCCTCTCTGAGCTTTTGAGCTGTTTTCACCATAGCTTCAAGGGCAAGCTTGGTTTCTTCCCAATGGCGAGTCTTAAGACCACAATCAGGGTTCACCCAAAGATTTCTGAAAGGAACTACAGCGATAGCTTTCTTCATTAAGTGATAGATTTCCTCCTCAGAAGGAACCCTAGGAGAGTGGATGTCATATACTCCAGGACCTATTTCATTAGGATATTTGAAGTCAGCAAATACATCTAAGAGTTCCATTTGAGAACGAGAGCATTCAATGGTAATCACATCGGCATCCATATCGGCGATAGCTTCTATCATATCATTAAATTCAGAGTAGCACATATGCGTATGAATCTGAGTTTGGTCTTCTACACCAGAGGCAGAGATACGGAAAGCCTTGATAGCCCAGTCAAAATAGTTTTTCCATTCATTACGACGTAAAGGAAGTCCTTCACGAATAGCTGGTTCATCTATTTGGATGACCTTAATACCTGCTTTTTCCAAATCTACTACCTCATCACGAATAGCTAGTGCAATTTGATAACAAGTTTCCCAACGAGGCTGGTCATCACGTACAAAAGACCACTGAAGGATAGTCACAGGACCTGTAAGCATCCCTTTTACAGGAAGTTTTGTAAGAGATTGTGCAAACTTAGACCAACGAACAGTCATAGGCTCAGGACGAGATACATCTCCAAAGATAATAGGAGGTTTCACACAACGAGAACCATAACTTTGTACCCAACCAAATTTAGAAAAAGTATATCCATTGAGGAGTTCTCCAAAGTATTCCACCATATCATTTCGCTCGAATTCTCCGTGAACAAGTACATCAATACCTGTTTGCTCTTGCCAACGGATAGATTCTTCGATTTCTTTTTCTAGTAATTTGTCATAATCAGCCTCTGTAAGGGTGCCTTTCTTGAAATTAGCTCTCCAAGAACGCACTTCCTGTGTTTGAGGGAAAGAACCAATGGTAGTAGTAGGGAATAAAGGAAGCTTAAGAGCTTCTTCTTGTACTTTTTGACGGGTAGCAAACTCGCTATTACGCTTACTATCATTATCTGTAATACCTTTTACACGTTCTTTAACCTTAGTATCGTGGATAAGAGGAGAGGTTTTACGATTTTCAGCAGCTTTTTTGTTCTCTTCAAAGGCAGCTTTTACTTCAGCACTAAGGTCGTGCCCTATAGCAATAGCTTTCAAGTGAGAGAGCTCTTTTACTTTTTGCTTAGCAAAGGCAAGCCATTGTTTAATTTCAGGAGTAAGAACTTTCTCATTATTTTCATTCTCTAGATTACAAGGTGTATGTAATAGGGAAGAAGAGGTAGCAATAAGCAAACGCTCATTTCCGATAGCCTCTTGTGCTTTTTGAATAACAGAAAGCGAATGTTCATAATTATTTTTCCAGATATTACGTCCATCTACAACTCCTAGAGAAAGTTTTTTCTCTTTAGGAAGCGCTTTTAGTACATTGTCTAGCTGAGCTGTAGCGCGTACAAGATCAATGTGTAATACATCAAAAGGAAGTGATACAGCTAAGGAAGTATTATTATCCAAAGCACCAAAATAAGTGGTAAGGATAAATTCAGTATTAGGGAATTTTGCTCTAATTTCACCATATACTTTTTGGTAAGCCTCAGCTGCTTTTTCAGGTAAGTCAAGCACTAAGTAAGGCTCGTCTATTTGAATGGTTTTGGCACCAGCTGCTACAAGGCTTTCTATAATCTGAATGTATACAGGAAGAAGTCTTTCAGCAAGTTCTAAGCGATGGAAACCAGTTTCTTTTTCTTTTCCTAGAAGTAAGTAGGTAATGATTCCTAATAATACAGGTTTTGTCTCGAAGCCGTGTTTCTTAGCTAGAAGATATTCAGCTAAAGGCTTGTTAGTCTTAAGTGAAAAAGATTGATTTTTGGTAAATTCTGGAACGATATAATGATAATTGGTGTCAAACCACTTAGTCATTTCAGAAGCGGTAACATCTATTCCATTTTTTTGGTAGCCTCGTGCGATAGCAAAATATTGTTCCAACTCTGTAAGCCCACTTACAGGAGCAAAACGCTCAGGAATGGCATTTACTGAGAAAGAAAAGTCCAATACTTGATCATAGAAAGAGAAGTCGTTAGAAGGAATAAGGTCAATACCAGCTTCCTTTTGCAAAGTCCAATTATGCACTCGGATTTTTTCTGCTACAGCAAATAATTCTTCTTGGGTGATTTCTCCAGCCCAAAAAGCTTCATTAGCTTTCTTTAGTTCGCGCTTTTCTCCTATGCGCGGATAGCCTAATACATTTGTTTTCATATTAGTTATTTATTAAATGAGTATTTTGTAAAAAACTATTTAATAGTTTCTTTTTACTTTCTGGGCGCAAAGATACAATATATTATTCTAATATAAAAATTTTAAGTAAAAAAAAATTCTAATTATAGCTTATTTTATTTATTAATTTTTTTATTTCTATAAAATTTGAAAAATAGTGATTAAAATAATAGAATATATAAAATATATTCATTTATTTAACTTTAATGTAGAGAATAATTTAAAATTTAAAAGATTGTAGAAGTTATCAACATTTAGTCTTTATTTTTTAACAAAGATTGTTGGTAAAAAATTAGGTTTAAACAGCTTTTTTTCATAAAGAAGAACTAAATTTGTCCCTTAAAATTAATAAAGCAAAAATGAACACAAATAGACTTTGGTTAAGCCTATTAGCTTTCTTTCTGATGACAACGCTCTCGGCACAAACTATTACGGGAGTCGTGCTTGATGATGAATCCAAGGAACCTCTTCTTGGAGCAAATGTCCTTGTAAAGGGTACTAATATAGGAGCTTCTTCTGATATTAAGGGGAATTTTACCCTTAAAACCACTCAGAAAAAGGGTACTCTGGTAGTTTCTTTTGTGAGTTTCCAGACTAAGGAAATTCCTTTTACTATTGTTAATGGAAAAGCAATGTTAAAAATAACTTTACTTCCAGAAGCAGAGGAGCTAACAGGGGTTACCATTACAGGAAATGCTCTGATGGATATTGCGAAAGAGCGTAAAACTCCAGTGGCAGTTTCCACCATACGAGCCAGTGAAATTGTTACTAAATTAGGAAACCAAGAGTTCCCAGAGTTGCTCAATAGAACTCCTTCTGTATATGCAACCAAAGGAGGAGGGGGGTATGGAGATTCCAAAATCAATATTCGAGGATTTGGTAATGAAAATATTGCAGTAATGATTAATGGAATGCCTATTAATGATATGGAGAATGGTAAAGTATACTGGAGTAACTGGGCGGGAATAGCCGATGTAACTTCTTCTATGCAGGTACAACGAGGATTAGGAGCTTCCAAGCTGGCAATAGCTTCAGTAGGAGGGACTATCAATATTGTTACTCGTGCTTCTGATATGGCTCAAGGAGGAAATTTTTCTGCTTCTTATGGAAATGATGGTTTTTATAAAGGAGTTTTTTCCTATAATACAGGTAAGAGTAAGAAAGGATGGTCTTCTTCAATATTACTTAGCCGTACAGCAGGAGCTACTTATGTGAGAGGAACAGATTTTGAAGGTCATAATTATTTCTTTTCATTAGGCTATGCACCTAATGAAGAACATAATTTCCAATTTATTTTTACAGGAGCTCCTCAGTGGCACCATCAGCGTACTAATTATATTACTATTGCAAATTATCTTAAGTATGGAAACGGGGAACCCGACAGACGCTATAATGCAGATTGGGGATATTATAAAGGTAAAGAATATAGTTTCCAGAGAAATACGTATCATAAGCCTGTAATGATGCTTAATTGGGATTGGAATATAGATGATAAATCTTTTCTTAGTACTGTTCTGTATGCTTCTTTCGGTCGTGGTGCAGGTACCCGTGATATGGGAGGAGCTTGGAGTGGAGGTTTATTACCTGACGGACGCCCTAGGATGGTAACAGCTTCTGAGATTAGAACCTCAGAAGGGCTTATAGACTTTGATAGAATACTTAAGTATAATCAAGGAGAAGATATTAGTACAGCTGAGCAAGCTATAGAACCCCACGGAACTCCTTATGTAGCTAATGCTTCTCGTGACACAATGATAGGCGGAAGAACTGTAAGACTTACCGAAGGATTTGCTCGAAAAGGATTGGTAAATTCTCATAATTGGTATGGATTCCTTACTAATTTTACACATAAGCTTTCTGATCATTTTTCTTTTAGTGTAGGGCTTGATGGTAGATATTATAATGGTTACCACTATGAAGTAGTTAGTGATTTGTTAGGAACAGATTTCTACAGAGATAATTCTAATAGGAATATAACATTGCCTCGTAATGTACATCATAGAATTTCTGATACACCTACTCTTAATCCTTTTGGAGGAGGCATAGAGAATGTAAATGATAGAATTACTTATAGTAACGAAGGGCACGTACGCTGGTTAGGAGCTTTCGGGCAATTGGAATATACCAATGAAAAACTTTCTGCTTTTGCTCAATGGTCTAGTTCTATACAGGCTTTCCAAAGAACAGATGATTTTCTTAGAGAAGGAACTCTAGCACTAAGAGGAAGACCAGAAACCGCAATGCAACAAGTAACTACTTATAAGAGCTTACCTGGTTATAATATGAAAGCAGGCGCAAATTATAACATTGATAAGCATCATAATGTATTTGCTAATGTAGGGTATTACTCTCGTCAGCCTTTCTTCAATGCAGTATATCCTAATTATAAGAACTTTGTCAATCCAAGGCTTTCTAATGAAAAAATATTTGGAGTTGAATTCGGATACGGCTTCAAGAGAGAAAATCTTTCTGTAAACTTGAATTTGTATAATACAGTCTGGTCAGACCGATATGTACGCCGTGACAGCCAATGGGATAGAAATACTCAATACTTTGTGGAAATGCTTGGTATTACTGAGATTCATAGAGGTGTAGAGGTAGATGCTATTTATCGTATTAATAAATACTTGAGAGTTAATGGAATGTTCTCCTTAGGAGATTGGTTCTACCAAGGAGGAGCTGATGTTTCTACTTTCCTTCAAGCAAATAATACAGAATATATCCTTTCGGGAAGAACTTCTAATCAATTCCATTTGGATTTGGATAAAATGAAAGTAGGAGATTCTGCTCAGATGACAGCCAATGTAGGAGTAGAAGTAACTCCTATAGAAAACTTTAATATTGATATCAATTGGCGTTATGTAAATGATTTGTATGCTAAAATTGATGTTTCCACTCTAGGAAGTAGAACTAATAACACTAATGAGAATAGCATTAAGCTTCCTGAGTATAACCTATTTGATGTGGGCGCTTCTTATAAGTATAAATTTCCTAAAGGAAGACATTCTATTACTGTTCTAGCCAATGTAAATAACGTATTAGATACTACTTATATAGCAGAATCAGATACTAACATACATACAACCAATAGTAGTGTAACTTACAAGGGAATAGATGTGCGTAATAAGGTTTTCTTTGGTTTCGGACGTACTTGGAATGTAGGTTTAAAATATCATTTTTAATAAATACTTTTTCATAAAAATAAGCTCCCAATTTCTGGGAGCTTATTTTTTATTATCTATTGAGTTGGATATATTTTAGGATGCTTGATTGCTTCTATTAGTGAGGTAGCTCTCTGGGCTATTGTCTTATCTTCGGAAGTAGTGAAGTGCTGAAGCAAAGGGATATTTGCTTCTAATAATTCCATAATAGCCACGTGGTAATAGTGTCGGTCTAAGGATTTGACAAGTTTTAAAAACTCTTCATCCATAGTGCCATCATAAGCATCATTGAATAGTTTTTCTTTGTAGGCTTCATATTTGGCAACTTTTCCTTTAGTAGCTTTAAAATCTTTAACTTGTGGAGACTGAGAACTATAATTTGCTGCCTCAAAAAGCGTGAGCATATCACGTAATAGTATTGCTTTGTCCGCTTTATCCTCTTCTAACAAAGCGAGATAAAATCTCATTCCCCAAGGAGAGAGCTTTATCAGCCACGCTTGTGATTCAAAACTATAGATAAGGTTTTGATAGTCTTTTTCAGAGGCTGCTCCATCAAGTATTTTTACTATACTTTGCTTTACTATATTGGCATTGGTTTCGTAAGGAGTAGCAAATCTTCGCCACGGGAAATTTTTAATTAGCTGTTGTAAATCCATTTGTTATTATAGTTTTAAGAGAGTACCTTCCCAAATGCCTCAGAGAATTTGGTAGGGGTAAATTCAATAATTTGATAGGCAGCTATTCGATGCTCGTGAAAAGGATCTTGAGCAATGATGTCCAGTATTTCTTCCTTACTGCCAGCTTTACACAAAATTACGCCACCCTTGCGAGGTATCTGTGCTCCTGAAGCAACAAAATGCCCTGAAGCATAATACCTATCTAAGTAAGTGCGATGGGCTTCTAAGTGTTTTTCAACCTCTGAAAGGTCTTTTTGATACGTTAAAATAATGATATACATATATTAATTATTCTTTACTCGTTAGTGTTTTAAGGCGTTGTATTGGCTACTTGTAAAACCTTTCCGTTGAATACTTCACCTCCATTCAAAGCAAAATCAGCGATGTAGCGTGCCATTTGCTGTGGGGTGATATTAGCTTTATAATCAGGGAAGGCTTCGGCGAGCATCTCAGTCTGTACGGCTCCTAAGGCTAAGGTATTGAAAACGATACCACGCTCTTTGTACTCTTCGGCTAAAAGCTCGGATAAGGTAATCAAGGCACCTTTGGAGGAGCTATATGCTGCTAAACCACCGAACTTCAAGCTTCCTTGTATGCCTCCCATACTGCTAATACTCACCACGTGTGCGCCTTTCTCCATAAAAGGCAGTAGTTGTTGCGTGAGGTGTGCTACCCCAAATACATTCACCTTATACACTTCTAAAAAGTCGATTTCTGTAAGGGCTTCAAAAGGTCTGTTGATAAGTTTACCTGCGTTGTGAATCAAGATATCTATCTTTTGCCATTGCTCTTTTACAAACTGTGCTACAGCTTCTCTATCCGTAGGTAAGGTAATGTCAAAAGGAAAACAATGTACTTTGGGTAATTTCAGTGCTTCTATGGGAGCTGTATGCCGAGAAAGAGCTAAGATGTTATGCCCTTGCGATGCCAACTGTTGTACCAGTTCAAAGCCTATTCCTCGGCTGGTACCTGTGATGATGATGTTCTTCATTGCTTTAAGAGTTGTGCAAATATACAACTTTATTTCTTTTCTGAAGCTATTGATTGGTATATATCTATTCCAAGGTGTTGTTTTATATTCCCCATAATGAAGCCTGTAATCTGCGAATATGAGGATCTTCTACTACATCAATAATAGCTAAAATATCAGCAGGAATACGGATGTGATGAGTGAGTAATTCGCTTAATATATTTTGAAGAGCTACAAGATATTCATCATACGCAATGAGTTTTTGGACATTTTCAAGTGCTTTAACGACAATTATATTTGAGTAACACTCCTCTTTCAGTTGACGAATGAACTCATTGGTAACCAATGCCATAATATCTTTCTCTGGGTGGTATATATCAATATTTAATTCCTCTTGAATAATTGCAGC
>NZ_CAURLX010000052.1:0-12644 GCF_963525585.1 uncultured Capnocytophaga sp.
GATTCATAATAGGTTTCATAACGTGGCTTTACCTCATACACTTCATGGCAATGAGGACAAGAAACCTTGATAAGCTCACTTTTTTCTTTAAGTCCTTTCTGTGAGTACCTAATAGGGGTACCACAATTGGGGCAATTAAAGACTGTAATTGCTTCAAAGTATTGCAAATCCTCTTGAGAACTATGAAAAGAGCAACATGAGCATTGTACAACGGCTCCTTCTTGGGTATAGGTAATATGTGCAGCTTCCTGACATTCAGGGCAAGCTACCCATAGGGGTTCTTTCCAAATAGGAATATATTTTTCAGTGTAACGCTTCATTAGTGGTAAAAGGTAAGAATAAGTATTATTACTGTCTGTTATGGAAATTACATAAAGAAAGAAAAATGAATCATTTCTCTTCCTGTCCAAGCCGACAATATAGAAATTTTACATATCTTTTCTTCTTCTCTTTCTTCCCAGAAGGTACGAATTTCATCAATATCTTCATTAAGGTAATTTTCAAAAGATAATTGAAAGATGTTTAGGAAAGAATAGGTTATTATTTCTTCTTTGTAATCCTTTAAAGTTAGTTTTAATACATTATTTTGATAAAATAATTCAACTACTTGACCATCAGGATAAGAGGGCATTTTATCAAAACCTAAAAATAAAGTATCCATTTTTGAATTCTCTCTAAAAAGTTACAAATCAAACACAGAACTACGCTTTCTTCTGATAAGGTCTTTGATTTTTAGGGCGAAGGCGAAAGCGAAATAAAGCCCAAAGCCTGCGCCAAAGATAAAACTGATATAGATAAAGAACAAACGAACGTATTTCACCCGTAATCCTAAGCGTTCAGCCAAGCGGGTAGAGACGTTGAAACCGTTTCGTTCAAAGAAGATACGTACTTTGGTAAAGGTTGTGTTCATAAGTTACTTTTTTAAGAGGTTTTGACCTATTTGGCAAGCCATACAGGCATGTTTGTTACAATATTTCTTATAAAGCTGAAGGATTGCTTGGCTTTCCAAAGCATTGGTGTTGGGCAAAAGGAGTTTTTCCCAACGGTCAAGGATGCTATTGTGTTCGGCAGGGGTGGCACGCATCTTTTCTTTACAGTCGGCTAAGAGGTCTTTGTTAATAGAAAGAGCGAAGGCGTACTGCATAGGAATGATGGTGTTAATCCACAGGTTGGCTATCTGTGCGGGAGTGATGCGCTTGTTACTTTCTTTGCTTTCTTTACCGAAGGAAAAATGGTTCTTCCAATAGGGAGAAGGGACAATCTTTCCCAATAGATCTACAGCTTGTTCATAGGAATCCAACGACATACATTTGTCAAAAAGAGCCTGCTGCTGATGATAGAGAGCTGCTACTTGAGCCAAGCGAATGGTAGGAAAGTTAGGGGGGCGCAGTTTTGTGAATTGTACCTTGAAGAAAGCAGGAGGGAGTACGTACTTATGGACTAAGTATTCATATTCCTTTTGTAGAGAATGGTAATAAGGACAATTGATGTCGTTTTCCTCCAATAAGCGCAATTGCCCCATTAGTAAGGCTTCCATTTGTGTAAGGTTGTGCATCTGCTTGCGAATAATGGAGAAAGGAATTTGCTTTCCTGCTTCCCAGAAAGCCTCTCCGTTGATATTTCCTCCGAAGTTGCTAAGTAGTTTTAAGAAAAAAACGGCTTCCCAATCCTGTTGGGTTTGTTGTAAGAGAGCTAGGATGGGTTCAGCTTTCTCCTTGAGTCGCTCTACATAGAGCTTGTCGAGCCAATCTGTAATAATTCTACTATGAACGGAGGTAATTTCCTTCTCACAAGGAATAAAAGATACCTGTGCTTGTTGTAAGTGTGTATATTTTTCTACCAAATCAGGTGAGATAAGGGTCTTGAGTTCTAAGGTGGGGATGATGTTCTGATGAAAATCAAATACTTCTACATCATGCTCCCATACTACGTGAAGAATCACATTCCCATAAGCAGGATCTTGTTCGTGATGATGTGCATACCACTGAGAAGAGGAGGTATGTAGCTCTACATTGCCTGCCCACTGAAGGGAACCAATGCGCAAGCGAGCATTGAAGAAGTCAGGACCTGCGTAAGGATTGACCTCTCCATAAGAGAGGATATCTAAGTCTTCTCCATTAGAAAGCTGAATAGGAACAGAAGGAATAAGATGTGTTCCCCATATGTATTGCAAAAAATCTTCGCGTATCATTTGGAAAGTGATTCAATTAGGAGAGTAACCAGCTCACTATCGGTATCGTAATGAACAAATTCTCCATTGTTTATATAGGATATTTTTCCTGTTTCTTCAGAAACTACTAAAGCGAGAGCGTCTGTTTTTTCGGTAATAGAGACAGCAGCGCGGTGCCTCAATCCATACTCTTTAGGGATTACACTTTGACTTACGACAGGAAGAATAACACGTGTAGCTACAATGAATCCGTCTTGGATGACAATAGCTCCATCGTGGAGAGGACTATTTTTATAGAAAATACTCTCTAGAATGGGTTGGTTTAGCTCGATATTCATCTTATCCCCTGTAGCTTTTACAAATTCTAAAGATTGATTATGTTCCAAGATGATAAGTGCTCCCGTGCGGTCTTCTCCCATCTTTCGGCAAGCTGAGATAAGGGTTTCGCACATACGATCTATAATAGAGTTTTCCGTAGTTTTCTTTAGGAAAGAGAATTTTTTTATAAAGTTCTTACTCTTAATAACATTGGTGGAACCGATTACTAAGAGAAACTTACGTATTTCCTGCTGGAAAACAACAATTAGAGCGAAGAATCCTACGTTAATAAATTGTCCTAAAATACCACTGACTAATTCCATCTTGACTATTTGGGTAATCTTCCAAATAACAAAGATAATAACGATTCCCAAGAAAATACTAATAGCAACTGTTCCCTTGAGCAGGCGATAGATGTAGTATAAAATCAGTCCCACCAGAACGATGTCCAATAAATCTACAAATTTGAAGTTTAAAAAGTCAAAAGAATCAAGCATTTCTATTTGTTATTAATATTTTTTCTATTTTTCATTAAGAATATATATTCTTGAAATAATTCCTCCATCATTTTGATGTAGTTCTGTCCAATAAATATCTATAAATTGCTGAAAAGTCATCTTCCCACTAAAAATATAAATATAATATACATTTTTATATGTACCAAACTTATCCCAAGGCGTTTTTTCTCCTCCGTTTTCTTTTAGTCGAAAGCCATCAGGATAAACAAAAATAGGTGTATTTCCATATTTTAGTTCTTCCTTAGGATCATAAGTAAGAAAGGTAAGATTTGTAACATCAATAAAGCCTAATTGCTTGTGAGGAATATCTGCTAAAGAGAAGTAAACGTGTGCATCTGGATTACTGTGTGGATTTCTTGGGTTTTTCTTCTTCTCCTGAAGCTCGCTAAAGTGTTTGGCTACTTTCTCAAGGTTATTTCTTCTGTCTATATGAAATACCCAATTAGTAGAGCTGATAAGTTCATTAGCATTAAGCTTAGCTTCTCCTGTTGCCTCCTCATAAAAAATATGTACTTGTGAAAAATTATCTACTTGGGTAATTTCAACATCTTTCACTTGTGGAAGTTCCATTTTTTTATTTTGACAACTCAAGAATAAAAAAGTACATAAAACATATACATAATAGCGTATCATTGAAAAAAGTATTTTATCTTCAGATATTTTTAAATAATCTTTCTATTTCTTCCTTAGTATTAAAGGAATGTAAGCAAATTCTTAATCTTTCTTGTCCTTTAGGCACTGTAGGAGAGAAAATAGGTTTTACACCTATTCCCTGAGACTGTAAGCTATCTGACAATTTCTTCAAGCGTTCGTTATCAGGAATAATAAGCCCTTGTATAGCTGACTGAGAGAGAATAAATCGCATTTTTTCTGTATTTTTTACTTCAAATTCTTGGACTTTACGCTGAAAGAAAGCTATATTTTCTCTTAATTTTTCTCTGGATACTAAGCTAGGCAATAATTCATAAGCTGCAAGTAAGGGAGCTATAACCTCTGGAGAGGGAGCTGTAGTGTAAATAAAGGAACGAGCAAAATTCACTAAATAATCTATAACTTCCCCGTAAGCTAATGCAATAGCTCCGTGAGAACCTACTCCTTTACCAAAAGTAATCAATCGTAAGAATATTCGCTTTTCTACTCCTAAGGATTGGCATAACCCTTCTCCCCTATCTCCTAATACCCCTACAGAATGAGCCTCGTCTATAATTATATATGCATTATATTTTTCTGCTAAAGTAAGAATGCCAATTAAGTCAGGAATATCTCCATCCATTGAGAATATTCCTTCTGTAGCAATATACAATGTATTGGCAACCTCAGAGAATCTCTGTAGTTTATCTTCTAAGTCTGATAATGAATTATGCTTATACTTAAAGCTCTGTGCCTTACTCAGCTGTAACCCATCTCTGATAGAAGCATGTATATATTGGTCATAAAGTACAATATCTCCTTTCTGTGGAATAGAAGAGAAAATACCTATATTAGCATCATAACCTGAGTTAAATATAAGCCCCCTTTCACTATGATGAAATTGTGCTAATATATATTCTGCCTCTTCTATCAAGGAATAATTTCCTGAGAGAAGACGTGATCCTGTGCTTCCATTCTGTAATGGATACTTTTGTAGCAATTCCTGTGCTCTCTCTCTCACAAGAGGATTTCGTGCCAACCCCAAGTAATCATTAGAATAGAAATCAACTTCATAATACCTTGAGGAAAGACAACGAAAAGTTTGAGATTGTTTTCGGTTATTAAGAGCCTCTGTGATTGATTTAGGAACAGAATACATATTTTTCTATTTTCTGACAACAAATTTTTCAACAATAATTGTAGCTAACCAAGCACAAAACGCAGGCAATATCCAAGACAATTCATACTCGTGAAGAGGAAGAGGTATCTTTATAAAATCAACCTTTATTTGCTTAAGAAAAGTAGGGATTGAGGTAATAAATGTAACTATTCCCACTAACCTAAATACAGTTCTTGAAGCAAAAGATGTAGGTAGCAAGTGCAGAAAAATAAGAACAATAACCGTAGGATAGAACAATATCAGTATAGGATAAGCTATTTCTATGATAGAATCCACACCAATAGGAGCCATTATCGCACTATAGATACAAAGAATAGTAACAATAATCTTATAAGTTCTCTCATTTCCTCTGGTGATTGTTTTAAAGAAATCGGCTCCTCCTGTGATAATTCCTACTGCTGTTGTAAAGCAAGAAATACATACAGCTATACTAAGCAATACACCACCTACATTTCCTAGAATATGATGTGTAATAAGCGAAAGCAAGCGAACTCGCTCGGTAACCTCAGGAAAATTTGCTCCCTGTGAAGCTCCTGTATAAATAAAGCCTGTATAAACTACAAATAATAAAATACCACTCCCTATACCAGAATAAATCGTTAGTCGCTTTACCAAATGTGTATCATATGTATTTGAAAGAAATAAAGAAGTTACAATCACACCTCCTATAATAATGGAAGACATAGCATCAAAGGTTTGATATCCTTCTAGTAGCCCCTTCCCTATTCCTATAGGTGCCACAGAAGCAGAGGCAACAACCTTATCATCAGAAATAATTGCTTGAAAAATAACCAATAGTATAATGAGAATCATAATCGGTGTAAGATACTTTCCTAGTACATCCAATACTTTATTCCTCTGATAACATAGAAAGGCAACCAATGAAAAATAAACCAAATAAAAAAGATAAGTAGCCCAAAGAGGAATTGTTCCGTCATAAGATGCAGATATCATCTCATAACTAACAGACGCTGTTCTAGGCATTGGAAAAACAAGGCATATTGCATAGAGTAGCATTCCCAGAAGAAGTCCCACTATAGGGTGTATCTTCTTACCAAAATCAATAACAGAACCTTGTAGACGTGCCTGAACAATAACTCCCAATATAGGAATTAGCACCGCTGAAAGACAAAAGCCAAGAGAAACTAAGAGCCACTGCTCCCCAGCTTCCTTTCCTAAGAAAGGTGGTAACACAAAGTTTCCTGCTCCAAAAAATATGGAAAACATCGCAAAAGAGGAAACTATAATTCGAGTAAAAGTTAATTTCATAATATTTGTATTAAAATTTAAGAGTTAGTATTTTTTCTATTCATATAAGGAAATTCCATTTGCATCTGTTGTTAATGCTCTTGTCATAAAATCAAAAAACGGACGCATTGCCAAAAAAGATTGAACTATTTCTTCAAAAAAATTCTCCTGAAATACTTCTTCTGTAGAGAAATCTCTCTTAAGCAGAAATTGCTTTTTTCTTAAGAAATCAATCATTGGATCTTCTTTTTTAAAACCCTTAGGAGCTGTCTTCACTTCCTCTCCCCAAAGAATTCCTCCAAAATACTTCTTAATGGGAACAGATTCCATTATCTGTAACATCTCTTCTCCTTCGGCAGCTATTTCTTGACGAATACGTAACAAATCCTTAGGCTCTGGGTTAAAAAAACCTCCTCCTACAAAGGTTTCCTTAGGACTTATACAAAGATAATATCCGCCTCTATATTTAGGTTGCTTCCTTGGAAAATAGAGCCCAAAATGTGTCTTATAAGGAGGCTTATCCTTTGCAAATCGCAAGTCATTATATATCCTATATATCTTAATGGCTCCCAAATAATCCTTATTTTCTATCTCTGAATATATTGTTTTAAAAAACTCATTCACTATAGACTTCACTTTTTCATAGTCTTTTTTATTATCAGAAAACCATTCTTTATTGTTATTTTCTGATAAAGCAGAAAGAAAAGAAAAAATATCTTTTGTTAAACCTATCATAACAAAAATAATTTTATAAGTGATTTGATTTATTTAAGCGCAAAGATACAATTTTTTAGGAGAAATACACTATTATTCGTAATTATTTTCTATCTTTGCAACGTTTTTAATAATTATATAATGGAGACAAACCGTCAAAAGAAAATTGCAGGATTATTACAGGAGGATTTAGGTGATATATTAGGAAGAGCTGTACAATCAGGCGGATTCACCAATCTTATTATTTCAGTTACAAAAGTATCTATCACTGTGGATTTGACACTTGCTAAGGTATATCTTAGTGTATTCCCTAATGAGCGAGCTAAAGAAATTATCTCAGCTATACAATCCAACAGTTCTCAGATAAAGCACGAAGTGGCACAACGAGTTCGCCATCAATTACGAAAAATGCCTGAGCTTTCTTTCTTTCTAGATGATTCTTTAGAGTATCTCTCCCAAATAGAACATTCTCTCAAAGGAGAAGAAAATCCTATTGAAAATCCGGAATTACTTATCAAACGAAAAAAATCGTAACTCCTTGAATTCCTCTCTTTTTATCGCTTGGCGATACGTCTGGTCAAAAAGTTCTCAGAATGTCATTAATATTATCAATTGGATGTCTATTCTTGTCCTCATTCTAGGAGGAGCATCTTTGATGATTGTATTGGCAGGCTTTTCTGGATTAAGAACTTTTAGTATGTCTTTCTCAAACTTCTTCGATCCAGACCTAAAGGTTCTCCCTATAGCAGGAAAAACTTTCACTATTTCTTCTAAGGAAGAGGAATCACTTGTGCAAAGTGGAATTATTGCTCATTATAGCAAAATTTTGGAAGATCGTGTTTTTCTTAATAGTCAAGGAAAAAATTATATAGCTTACATAAAAGGAGTAGATGAAAATTATCCAAAGGTAAACGCTGTAGATAGTATCTTAGTTCTCAGTCCTAATGATTGGCTTCTGGATGATGATTATGTAGTAGTAGGCAATACAATTGCCGAAACTCTTAATTTAGGGCTTTTCACCAGCACCACTCCTCTACAAATTATTGTTCCAAAAGCAGGAAAAGGTAGTATCACCTCCTCTAGTACTCCTTATAGAGAGGAAACTGTGTTATTATCTGATTATTATCAAGTTACAGAAGATTTAGATAGTAAGTATGTTTTTGCCACTCTCAATCTTTCTCAGCGTCTGTTAGGACTAACTAAAAATGAAATTTCTGCTATTGAAATCAAATTAAATAAAGATATTTCTCCTGAAAAAGGAAAAAAAATCCTAAACAATATCTTAGGGAAAAATTTTGTTATCAAGAATCGTATGGAACTCAATGAGGATTTGTATAAAATGTTCCAAACAGAGAATCTCGCAACTTACCTTATCTTTACGCTGGTGCTTATTGTAGCTCTTTTTAATCTTGTAGGAGCTATCATTATGATGATTCTAGACAAAAACAAGAATTTATACACTCTCTTTGCTTTAGGAATGTCTGAAAGAGAAATACGAAGCATCTTTTTACTTCAAGGAACTATAGTTTCATTTCTCGGAGCCATTTTTGGTGTAGCTCTAGGATTGGGAATAGCTTGGTTACAGAAAGTCTATCCTATGTTGTATATCAATCCAAATGCAATTGTTCCTATAGCTTACCCTATTGAGATTCACTTTTCTGAAGTTATATTGGTTTTTTTTACTATTCTAGTATTAGGATTTATAGCATCATTCATAGGGGCTAGCAAAGCAAAAATCAATCATTAATTTTATTAGCTTCTTGATAATTAAGCAGTGAAAGTGCGAAAAATACTTCTGAAAAGAGCGCTACAAAAAAAATAGTTATAAAGGATAAAGTATCCCATTCTTTATCCATCTGATTCTCTAAAAATAATGGGATTAAGAAAAATAAGCACAATAGCATCTGTAAAGCTGTTACAAATAGGAACCTATTGGCTATAGAATAATCTTTCCTACCAAAATCTTTTTTCAATAACATATTTATTAAGAATACACTCATCATATGAAATAAATAGATACTCCATAGTGGATAATAGGATTTCTTTTTATACTCGCATTCAATATAAAAATGAATGACAAAAAAAACACCCATTATCAAGAGTGTTTTTAGCAAATTTTTAAAGTAAATTATCAATACCGGATTCATTATCTTCTCTTCTACCAACGAATGACAACACTTCCCCAAGTAAATCCACTTCCAAAAGCAGCTAGAAGAACCAAATCATTTTCCTTAATACGCTTTTGCTCCACGGCCTCTGCCAGAGCAATAGCTATAGAAGCTGCTGTGGTATTACCATATTTCTGAATATTATTGAATACTTTATCATCTGAAAGTTTGAATTTCTGTTGTATAAACTGAGAAATACGCAAGTTAGCCTGATGAGGAATAAACAAATCTATTTCTTTTTCAGTAAGATTATTATGCTTTAACCCCTCCATTATAACCTCAGAAAAACGTACAACTGCATTCTTAAAAACAAATTGTCCATTCATATGAGGAAAATAAGAAATATCCTCTGGATTGTTTTCTTTAATGAGTTCAGTTACCCACTTCTTCCCTACGCCAGGTGTTATAATGGCTAATTCCTCTGCATAGGCACCTTCACTATGTAAGTGCGATGACAAGATTCCCTTTCCTTCCTCTTCTGTTTGGGAAAGAATAACTGCTCCTGCCCCATCTCCAAAAAGCACTGCCATATTACGACCACGAGTAGTCAAATCCAGAGCTGGAGATTGTGTTTCTGAAGCTATTACAAGAATATTCTTATACATTCCTGTCTTTATAAACTGATCTGCTACAGAAAGAGCATATACGAATCCAGAACACTGATTACGAATATCTAAAGCTCCTATCGTATTAAGTCCTAACTCTTTCTGTGCTAAAACTCCACAACCTGGAAAGTAATAATCCGGGCTAAGAGTTGCAAAGATAAGAAAATCTATATCCTCTTTATTGATGTTTGCTTTTGCAATAGCCATTTCTGCAGCACGTACCCCCATATTTGTAGTGGTATCTTTTCCCTTAGTTGCAAAATGTCTTTGCTGGATTCCTGTACGCTCTTGTATCCATTCATCAGAAGTATCCATTATCTTGGATAAATCATCATTTGTAACTATATTTTCTGGAACATAATACCCTGTTCCTTTAATAATAGAATTATACATAAATTATTAAAATTTAAAAAGAAAGCCTTGTTAAACAAGGCTTTCTATATTATTGAAAATCAATTATTTCAACACTTCTTTTACTTTATCAGCAGCTTCTTGGAACTGAATAGCTGAATGTACAGCAAGTCCTGATTTGTCTATTATTTCTTTAGCTATCTCAGCATTGGTTCCTTGTAAGCGTACAATAATAGGCACCTTAATGTCAGCTCCCATATTCTTATAGGCATCTACAATACCTTGAGCTACACGATCGCAACGTACTATTCCTCCAAAGATATTCACTAAGATAGCCTTTACATTAGGATCTTTAAGAATAATTCTAAAAGCAGTTTCCACACGTGCTGCATCGGCTGTTCCTCCTACATCAAGAAAGTTAGCAGGCTCTCCTCCGGCTTGTTTTATCAAGTCCATTGTAGCCATTGCTAGCCCTGCTCCATTAACCATACAGCCAACATTTCCATCCAAATCTACATAGTTAAGTCCTGCAGCTTTAGCTTCTACTTCTATAGGACGCTCTTCACGAGTATCTCTTAGTTCTGCATAGTCTTTATGACGGAAAAGAGCATTGTCATCAATGGTTACCTTAGCATCTACTGCAAGTATTTTACTATCAGAAGTCTTCAGAACAGGATTTATTTCAAAAAGACTTGCATCAGAAGCAATATAAGCCTTGTATAAAGAAGTAACAAACTTCACCATTTCCTTGAAAGCCTCTCCTTCTAATCCTAAGTTAAATGCTACATTTCTTGCTTGGAATGGAAGAAGCCCCAATTCAGGATCTATTTCCTCTGTAAAGATAAGATGTGGAGTCTTTTCAGCCACAGCCTCTATATCCATACCTCCCTCAGTAGAATACATAATCATATTCTTTCCTTTGGCACGATTAAGTAGGATTGACATATAGTATTCCTTAGGCTCACTCTCACCTGGATAGAAAACATCCTCAGCGATAAGCACCTGATGTACTTCTTTTCCTTCCTTGGGAGTCTGAGGCGTTACCAAATGCATCCCAATAATTTGAGAAGAAATTTCTTTCACTTGATCCAAATTCTTAGCAAGTTTTACTCCTCCTCCTTTACCTCTACCTCCTGCGTGAATTTGTGCTTTCACTACATACCACTGAGTACCTGTTTGTTCTGTGAGTTTCTTAGCGGCTTCCACAGCTTCATCGGAAGAGGTTGCAACAATTCCTCTCTGTACGCGTACCCCAAATCCTGATAGAATTTCTTTTCCTTGATATTCGTGTAAATTCATAATATAACTTTATTTGTAGTGGCAAATGTACGAAAAAATAATGATATTTCCATATTTTTCTTCTTTATTTTACCATAAAAATTTAAACAAAAAAACTAATCACTTAAAAACAAGTAACATAAGACAAAATAACCTTAAAAATAGATACAAAACAGAACAATATAAAAGTACAAAAGATAGGGAAATATCAACCTCCCTATCTTTTAAGTATGATTCAAAAAAACAATTTCTAGATTATAACTTAGGAGCTCCCTGAAGAACTTCTGCGTCAGCACCTGCTTCAAACTTCTTGAAGTTTTCAATGAATGCTTCAGCTAATTCCTTAGATTTGGCAGCAAATTGAGCCTTGTCATCCCAAGTATTTTCTGGGTTAAGGATACTTTGGTCAGACACAGTAGAACAAGATTGAGGCACTTGGAATCCGAAGATAGGAAGTTCTTTAAACTCTACCTTGTTAAGTGCTCCCGTAAGAGCAGCTGTGATAAGGGCACGAGTATCTTTTAAGCTACAACGTTTCATTTTTCCATTATAACCTGTATTTACAAGCCATACATTTACTCCAGAAGCTTTGATTTTTTCAGCTAACATCTTTCCATATTCCGCAGGGTGCAATGGCATAAAGGCTGCTCCAAAACAAGCAGAGAAAGTCTTTTGTGGAGTAGTAATACCTACTTCAGTACCTGCTACTTTAGAAGTATATCCAGAGATAAATTGGTAAGCAGCTTGGTTCGGTGTAAGTTTGGAGATTGGAGGCAATACTCCGTAAGCATCAAATGTAAGGAAGAAAATATTCTTTGGATTGTGTCCTATAGAGCCTGGTTGGATATTGGCAATGTGGTAGATAGGATAAGAAACACGAGTGTTTTCTGTGATATCAGTACGAGAGAAATCAACTACTCCCTTGTCATCCATAATCACGTTTTCAAGGATTGCTCCTTTTTTGATAGCTCCGAAGATTTCAGGTTCTTTTTCAGCAGTAAGGTCGATTACTTTAGCGTAGCAACCTCCTTCAAAGTTGAATACGGTATTCTCTGGAGTCCATCCGTGTTCGTCATCACCGATAAGGTGTCGGTTAGGGTCTGCTGAAAGGGTCGTTTTACCTGTACCAGAAAGACCAAAGAAGATCGCTGTATCACCCTCTTTTCCTACGTTGGCAGAGCAGTGCATAGGCATAGTGTTGCGGAATACAGGTAGCTCAAAGTTCATAGCAGAGAAGATTCCTTTTTTGATTTCTCCTGTGTATCCTGTACCTCCGATAAGAGCAATCTTACGAGTGAAGTTTAGGATAGCGAAGTTTCCTTGGCGAGTGCCATCTACGGCAGGATCAGCAAGGAAGCTAGGAGCATTGATTACTAACCAATCTTCTTTGAAACCAGCCAATTCGCTATCTTCTATACGAAGGAACATATTGTTAGCGAAAAGGTTACTCCAAGGAAGCTCAGT
>NZ_CAURLX010000053.1:0-12534 GCF_963525585.1 uncultured Capnocytophaga sp.
AATATAACCTTATTTTTGCATTCGTTTTTATGGATATATCTAATGACTCAAAATATAACTCTAAAAGAAACTCATTTTTATATAATAGGGATTAGTTATAAAAAAGCAGATGCTGATATGCGAGGGCTTTTTAGCTTAGATATAGAGCATCAGGAACGCATTCTTATCCAGGCACAGGAAGAAGGTATGGAAGGTTTGGCTATTCTCTCTACTTGTAATCGTACAGAGCTTTATGGTTTTGCTCAGCACCCTTTCCAACTGATTCAAAAATTATGTACTCATTCAAAAGCTACGCTTGAAGACTTTGAAAAAGTAGGATACATCTACAAAAATAAAGAAGCTATTAATCACCTTTTTAATGTAGGAACAGGATTAGATAGCCAAATTTTAGGCGATTTTGAAGTGATTAGCCAACTGAAAAAGTCTTTCTCTTTAGCTAAAAAATACAACCTAATCAATGCCTTTATGGAGCGCTTGCTTAATAGTGTCATTCAAGCCAGCAAGCGTATCAAGAACGAAACAGAACTCTCCTCGGGCGCTACATCTGTATCTTTTGCTTCAGTACAATATATCTTGCAAAATGTAGACAATATTTCTCAGAAAAATATTCTCCTTTTTGGCACAGGAAAGATTGGGCGCAATACTTGTGAAAACCTTATCAAGCACACACAAAATGAGCATATTACTCTAATTAATCGCACCAAAGAAAAGGCCCAAGAGGTTGCAGGAAGGTTCAATGTTTTGGTAAAAGATTTTGCTCTTCTTGGAGAAGAACTTACTCAAACAGATGTTTTGGTAGTGGCTACAGGTAGCAAAACTCCCACTATTACCAAGGAAATGCTACCTTCAGACAAAGAAATGCTTATCCTCGACCTATCCATTCCTAAGAATGTTGCATCTGATGTAGAAGAACTTAGTAAGGTAACCCTCATTCATATGGATTATCTCTCCCAGATGACTGATGATACACTGGAGCGCAGAAAGGCTTTTATTCCTCAAGCGCAGCAAATTATAGAGGAAATCAAAACAGAGTTTGACCAATGGTTACAAAACCGCCGTTTTGCCCCTGCTATACAAGCTCTCAAGCAATCCTTAGAGGCACTCAAAGAGGGAGAAATAGACTTCCAACGCAAGAAAATAACTGACTTTAATGAAGCACAAGCCAGTATGATTAGTGATAGAATTATTCAAAAAATCACTACTAAGTTTATTAATCATCTAAAGGAAAGTAGCACCCCTGAGGAGAGCCTTCACTTTATAAAACAGGTATTTGAGTTATAAAAAAAATCGGTAATTTACTTACCGATTTTTCTTTTTTGATTCTTATTAATGATAGAAGCCACTGCATAGGTAAGCATAAGACAAACTAAAGCAAAAAGTAGAATCATCATAGTTCCATTGGTATGATTGTACAATGGTAAAAAATATAAAATATTCATATTAATTAATTTTATAATTCTTTAAATACAGTGTGTAATAAGCGTTTTTTATCACTAATACTCTCTTCCATAGAAATCATACTCTCAGTTCTATAAACACCTTCTATATCATCTATTTGAAAGATAATTTCCTTAGCATGCTTGGTATCCTTAGCTCTTATTTTACAAAGAATATTATACTTACCACTGATAATACTAGCTTGAGTAATGTAAGGGATTTCCGTAAGGCGTTCTATTACAAATTGAGTTTGATGATTTTTCTCTAGAAAAATTCCTACATAAGCCACGAAAGTGTAACCTATTTTTTCATAATCAACTGTAAGGGTTGAACTTTTGATAATTCCTGATTCTTCCATTTTTCTTACTCGAATATGAACAGTTCCAGCAGATATATCAAGAGCTTTTGCTATATCTGTAAAAGGCATTCGTGTATTCTCAATAAGCATATCAAGAATTTTATGATCTATCTCATCTAATTTAAATCTTGCCATTTAGTTTTATTTTGGGAGCAAAGATATAACTTTTTTTCTAATAAAAATAAAAAAACTAATAAGAATTATATTTTTGTACTTCTTTTGTAAGATATTCTAATATATAGTCAATAATTACTTCTCTTTGGCTAAATTTTTTAGGATAAATATCTGAAAGAGAATAAGTATTGTGAGCATAATAATTCTGCTGAGTGCCTTCAACTATTTTAGGAGTAAAAATTATTCTATCTCCTATAAGCTGTTCTTCTAGTTGAAAATAAAATTTCTCTCCAGAAATATCATCAATAAAACAAAAATCACGGAAATTTTTATGATTTTCGGGTATTTTAAAATATTCTTTAACAGTATTTTTCTCAAATGTATTGTTATTAATAAGCTCTAATGCTTTTAGAATAGACAAGGCTACATATTTACGAGTCTCTTCACGTTGATAATCATTAGGAAAAAATCCTGATTCAATAAGAATTGTTGGAACTCCTAATAAAGTAAATTGATCTCCTGTACAATTGGCATTAAAGCTATCATCAAACCGTCCTACTTGATTTGGTATTAACTCTTGTAAATAGTTATTTAATTCTACAATTAGCTTCATAGCTTTTGTTCTAGGTTCTGTTAATCTTCTTGATTCATCAGCAGCAGGAGCTAGAAAAGACACTGTGGCAGGCTTCTCCCCTACTCCAAAAATTGTCCGTTGATCATGCAAATTAAAGCAAAAATCAGGTTTTACATCTTCAAAAACACTCCTTAAAAATAAACTTTCTTTTTGGGAAAGATTAATAGCATCTCTATTGAGATCTATGTGATTAAAATTCTCGCGAGTATACAAATTGGCTCCATCAGGATTAAGCATTGGAATTATATATAATTCACAATTGTAAAACAAATAATCTTGTTCTGAAAATATTTTAAAAATATCAATGAGAGCTCTTGTAGTAGTGCTTTCATTGCCATGCATTTGCGACCACAAAAGTATACGTACATCTCCTTTTCCTATCTGATATAAAGGAATAGGTAGGTTATTTTCTGAATATCCAGTTTTAGATAACCATTTATTATAATCTAGAAGAATATTATTTAAATGATTATAGGAAACATATTTCCCTGTTATGCGATCATCTTTTATGTAATTATAGCTCATATATTTTATTTTATTAGACAAATATATTGTTTCTATAATTTACATTTGTAAAGTAATTTCAAAATTATTTAATTTGTTTTTGTGATATTTATTTGTTACTTTTGTGATTTATAAAAATAGAATTTATTATGTTTGATCAACAAGAATTTATCGCTCGTATACAGAAGATTATGAACTATTATAGCCTAACAGCTTCTGCTTTGGCAGATCAGTTAGGCGTATTGCGATCTAGTATTTCACATTTATTATCAGAAAGGAACAAGCCTAGCCTTGATTTTGTTTTGAAAATAGTAAATAAATATCCTGAAATTGATTTGTATTGGTTACTTTACGGTAAGGGAACTTTCCCTAAGGAAGAAGTTCAAAATCCAAAAGAATCTATTCCTAATGAAATCATTTTTCCACCGTCATTAGAAGAAAAATCTTATGTAAAACAAGAGGTATTAGAGGAAAAAGAGATTCAAAAAATAGTTTTTTTCTACAAAGACAAAACCTTTGATATATTTGAAAATTTTTAGTATATTTGCTTTTTCATATAAAATTAGAATTTCACATTTGTAAATTATTAAATTATGATAGAACATTTGTTCACTGTAGATGCAATCGTGGCATTGCTCACACTTACCTTTCTAGAAATTGTTTTAGGAATAGACAATGTAATATTTATTTCTATAGTAACGGGAAAACTTCCTGAGCAACAAAGAAAAAAAGCAACACGTGTAGGATTATTCTTAGCTATGTTTATTCGTATTGCATTATTATTCTGTATCTCTTGGCTGGTACAGCTAAAAGATCCTTTCTTGAGTTTTGATTATGGATGGTGTAAAGCTGATTTTAATGGTCAGGCTTTAATTCTACTCGTAGGAGGAATATTCCTTTTGTACAAATCTACAAGAGAGATTCACTCAAAAGTAAATCATATAGAGCATATTACGGATTCTAACGAAGCTGGAAAATCAGTAAAAACTTCCTTTACAGCTACAATAGCTCAGATACTTATGATTGATATTATCTTTTCCTTGGATAGTATTCTTACAGCCGTTGGAATGACTAACGGACTCAATGGAGCTCTATTAATTATGATAATAGCAGTTATTCTTTCGGTGGGAATTATGATGCTTTTTGCAGTTCCTGTAGGTAATTTCGTAAATAATAACCCTTCAATTCAGATTTTGGCGCTTTCTTTCCTTATTCTTATAGGTTTTATGCTCATCACAGAAAGTATGCATTTGTCACATTCTGTTGTTCTTGGGCAGGAAGTCGGAGCTATTCCTAAGGGGTACTTATACTTTGCGATAGCATTCTCTTTGGGAATAGAGTTTTTGAATATGCGTATGAGAAAAAAATCCTAATATTATGAATACAATGTATGCTTATGTTCACGGAGCTTCTTCTATACCTTTATTAGGAGAAACGATTGATGAAAATTTAAGAAAAACAGTTGAGAAATATCCAGACCAAGAAGCTCTTATTTGTGCTCACCAGAACTATAGAGCTACCTATAAAGAGTTCTACAACCAAGTTGTGCAGGTAGCGAAAGGACTTATCGCCTTGGGTGTAAAGCGTGGTGACCGTGTAGGGATATGGTCGCCTAACTGTTACCAATGGACTCTTTTACAATATGCTACTGCAAAAATAGGTGCTATAATGGTGAATATCAATCCCGCTTATCGTACCAGTGAGCTTATTTATGTAATTAACCAATCGGGATTATCCGTTATGTTTGCAGCTCTTCAATTTAAGAGTAGCAATTATAAAAAAATGATGGATGATGCAAGGGAATTCACTGATACTATCCGTAAGGCTATCTTCTGGGATGAGAGTTGGGAGCGTTTCCTCAAGGAAGGAGAACGCATTTCTGATGAAACCTTACGTAAGCGTGAGGAAAAAGTACAGTTTGATGATCCTGTAAATATCCAATATACCTCTGGCACTACAGGTAATCCCAAAGGGGTAACCTTATCACATCATAATATATTGAACAATGCTTATTTCATAGGTATAAGAATGAACTATACTCACTCTGATAGAGTATGTATCCCTGTACCTTTTTATCACTGTTTTGGAATGGTTATAGGTAATCTGGCTTGTACAATACACGGAGCTACTATGGTGATACCTAATGATAGCTTTGATCCTGTAAAGACCTTACAAGTGGTGGAAAGAGAGCGTTGTACTTCTCTCTATGGAGTTCCTACTATGTTTATAGCGGAATTACAAGAAATGGAACAGAAGTCCTATGATCTTTCTTCTTTACGCACTGGAGTAATGGCAGGATCCTTATGCCCTCCTGAGATTATGAAAAAAGTAAAGGAACTAATGAATATGCACGAGATTACTATCTGTTATGGTATGACCGAAACCTCCCCTGTTTCTACTCAGACAAAAATAGGTGTTCCTTTCGAGAAGCAAATTTATTCTGTAGGAACAATTCACGACCACTTAGAAATCAAGATTATAAATCCAGAAACTCAGGAAATACTTAAGCGTGGCGAGAGTGGCGAACTCTGTACACGTGGATATTCTGTAATGCTTAAGTATTGGAATAGCCCTGACGCTACTAAGCAAGTATTAGACGAACAACGCTGGATGCATACAGGCGACTTAGCTATGATGGATGAAGAGGGATATATTCATATATCAGGACGTATCAAAGACCTAATTATTCGTGGAGGTGAAAACATTTCTCCTAAGGAAATAGAAGATTTCCTATACACTTATAAGGGTGTTATGGATGCTCAAGTTATTGGAGTGCCTAGCGAAAAATATGGAGAAGAAATTATGGCTTGGATAAAACCTAAGGAAGGAATTACAATTACTGAAGAAGAAATCCGTGCCTTCTGTAAGGATAGAATTGCTCATTATAAAGTACCTAAATACTGGAAATTTGTTGATGAATTTCCTATGACTATCTCTGGAAAAATCCGTAAGGTAGAAATGCGTGAAATAGCTGCACGCGAACTAGGACTCGAACCTGAAGAATAATTTTCCTTTGTAAATAATAGAAATGATGTTACAAATAGGTGATAATGTAGAAGTAATAGATGAGCTTATCAGTGGAGTGGTTACTAAAATTACTCCACAAGAGGTCTCTATAAGAATGGAAAATGGTATTATTATTACTTTTCCTAAGAAAAAAGTAGTAAAAGTGGATAAAAATACTCCTATTGAATATCATAAATTTACAAATTCTTCTCTGAAGGAAGAAAAAAAGACAAAGAAAAATGTATCTACGGGTAAAAGAGCAAAGAAAAAGAGAACTCCTGTTCTTGAAATAGACTTACATATAGAAAAATTGGTAGCCAACACACACGGAATGACTAATTTTGATATATTGAACAGGCAAATAGAAGTTGCTCAATTCCAATTGGAACTAGCTATGGAGCGGAAATTCTCTCAGATTATATTTATTCACGGAGTAGGCGAAGGAATACTACGTGCTGAGCTGGAAGTTTTGTTTTCCAGATACAAGGGAATTACTTATCAGGATGCTAATTATGCTCTTTATGGAGCAGGAGCCACTGAAGTATTTCTAGATAGTTTTTATTGAATCACATCACTTTTTTAAATTATAAAAAATAATGACAACAAAAGAGAAATTATCATTGTTACGCAATGAGATGAAAGCTAATGGATTGGATGCTTTTGTAGTTTTCAATGCAGATCCTCATATGAGTGAGTACTTCACTGAATATTGGGAAGAACGCAAGTGGATTACTGGTTTTAATAGCTCTGCTGGCTATGTTTTTATTACGCAGGACAAAGCTGTTCTCTGGACGGATGGTCGTTATCTAGTACAGGCTAAAAATGAACTTACTGGCACAGGAATAGATTTCTTTATAGAAGGAACTCCAGGAGCTCCTATCAGTGAAGAATGGTTACTCTCTGAGCTTCCTAAGGGGGCTAAGGTGGGGTGTAATGCTCTTTGTACTCCTCATAATACTTGGAACTTACTGACTCATACTCTTAAGCAAAAAGAAATTTCCTTGGTGGATAATCCTCTTATTGATAAAATATGGAAAGATCGTCCTAAGGAAAATAGAAAAGAAATTCGTGTTCGTTCTGAAAAATATGCCGGAGAATCAGCTAAAAATAAGATAACCAACCTTAAAAACAAAATAAAAGAAAAAGGAATATCACACTACCTTATAACTGCTCTCGATGAAGTGGCTTGGACAACTAATCTTCGTGGGAATGATGTAGATTTTAATCCTGTTTTTCTCTCTTACCTATGTATTACTCCTAATGAGGCAACTCTTTTTGCCGATGTAGCACAATGCAATACTTCTGTAAGGGAGTATCTTAAGGAACAGGGTATTGAACTTAAAGATTATCAATCTTTTTTTGAAGAACTCGCAGGGCTAAAGGATCAGAAAATCCTACTTTCACCCGATGCTAATCAGTCCATATATAATGCTATTGAGGATAAAAACACATTATATATGGAGCCCTCCCCTATTCAGCTTATCAAAGCCGTTAAGAACGAAACCGAACTAGAGGGATTCCGTACTGCGATGCTTAAGGACGGTGTGGCTCTTACCAATTTCTTCTGTTGGCTTGATAAAAATATAGGAAAAGTAGAACTTACTGAATACTCCTTAGGGCAAATCCTTGATAAGTTCCGAGCAGAACAAGAAGGATTTCTAGGGAATAGTTTTGCTAAAATAATAGGATATGAAGGAAATGGAGCTATTGTTCATTATCACGCTACGGATAATCCTCCTGTACCCTTATCCAACAAAGGAACTATCCTGATAGACTCAGGAGCACACTACACCGAAGGAACTACCGATATTACCCGTGTGATCCCGCTGGGAGAGTTCTCTAAGGAGTTCAAAACAGATTATACGCTGGTAATGAAAGCTATGATTACTCTTAGTACAACTACTTTCCCTATAGGAACTCGCGGAGTTCAGCTGGATTCCATTACTAGAGCAATTCTCTGGAAGCATATGCGAGATTTTGGGCACGGTACAGGGCACGGAGTAGGTAGTTACTTATGCGTACACGAAGGACCTCAGAATATCCGTAAGGAATTACGAGATATTCCTTTGCTAGAGCATATGGTATGCTCCAATGAGCCTGGTTGCTACTGCGAAGGGCGTTATGGTATCCGTATAGAGAATATTGTAACTGTACAGAAAGCTGGAAAAAGTGAGTTTGGCGAATTTTTCCGTTTGGAAACGCTTACTATTTGCCCATTGGATACAAGAGCCATTGAGGTTTCCCTCCTTACTGAGGAAGAACGCAAGTGGCTTAATGATTACAACGCTTGGGTAGAAGAAAAAATAAGCCCTCTTGTAGGCAAAGAACAGCAGGAATGGCTCAAAGAAAGATGTAAAGCTATATAACCACACCAAAAAAGGCTATCCTATTGGGATAGCCTTTTTATAAAATATAATATACTTAAGTAACTTAAAACTTTTGCTAATTCTTTATATTTATAAGATACTATCGCTTTTTCTGAACATAGTTTTCTAAATCACTAAAGAAAATTTCTATATAGTTGATTACCTTCAAAAGAAATGTATCAGATAAACGGATACAATAATTATTATCATCTTCTGTTCTGAGGAAGTTTTCTGTTTGGATAATCTCTTCTAAGTTCCTGCGTATATACTCTTTATCTGTACTATTTAGTACTTTCTTTGTCAATACACTGAAATAATCAGGATTATTGTGGATAATTTGATTTCTGAGTACTCTTATAGTATCTAAAAATTGCCAATGTATTTGTTCAAATATAAAGCTCTCTACCTTACAAAATTTAGTAAGAAATTTTTCGCACTGTACAGTAGCATCTCCTTTTAGGTCATAATAATGAATAGGGGCTTTTTTTCCTAAAATGTTACAAAGTCTCTTTAGTTGATTTTCAAAAAAGGAATATATCAATACCAAAGTAAAGTTATTTTGTATAAGCATAAAAGACGAGATATTCAATTCTTCGGGATCTTCTTCAAAATTAGTTCCTGCCTCAATCATAAATTCAGCTTCCCCTTGTAGCCATCTTAATTCATTGTATAGCCTTTGTGCTTTACGTATACCAAGTATTTTTTCTTCTCCTTCTTTATCTTTTGTTAGTAGATCAATTTCATTTTGTAATTCTTGTATTCTCTTGATTGTTTCAGGATTATCTTTGTTTTTTTCATAATTTTTCTGATAATTCTCAAGTTCTTCTTCTATTATTTTATTCTTTTTTTTCTCAATAATAGCTTCTTCTCCATCAGTAAACTTTTTTTGATAGACGATGTATTGTTTAAGAGTTTCTGTTCCTCCTCTAAACATACTGAAAAATTCTTCTATTCTTGCTGTTTGGTTCATAATGCGATGATTTTTAATTATTTTACTTTATCTACAATGTTCTTTAGTCTTTCATGGTAGTCTGTATTTCCATAGTTAATAATGACTAATTGAGAGCGACTACGAGTAATACCTGTATATAAAATTTCATCAAAAGCCATATTAAACTTATTCAATTCTCTGTATTTAGGTTCTATAATTAAAAAGAGTAATTCACTTTCCCAACCTTTGAAACTATGAACAGTAGATAATTTAACTGTACCACTATTAAACCAAAAATTATATTTTTTATTAGTCCTAATTTTTTCTAATTCGAGTTCTATGTTTTTAGGACTAAAATTCTCTTTGAAATATATAATTTCTTCTCTTTTCATGAAGCTTATAAATTCATTCTTAGCTATTTTTTCTTTATTGCAAAAAATATCTAATATAGATCCGAAAAGATTTGGATATTGAATATTTAAATCATATAAAACAAAAAGGATACATAGAATATCTGTACCTTTTATTCTATTATTATAATAACCAACCAGATCTAATCCCTCTTGTAACCAATAAGTATCTTTTGGCAAGAAATTGAAACCTAATTTATATATAGTCTCCCAAGTTTCAAACATTGTATTTGTCTTCTCTTTAGAACGATATCTGTAAAAAGCATCAAAATCTCTGAGAAAATGAATAGTTTGACTTAATATTGTAATGTCATTAGGATTTACTCCTTTGTTTATAGCGTTTTCATGTATAATATTATATAGAGATATTATAGAATTATTATTTGCATTTGCTTCACCTGAAAGGAAAATATAATTTATAGAACCTTTCTGAGTTCTTTCAAATTGTATAGTATCAGGATTAGGAGTATTAAAATCATCTATTTCATATATATCTTTATAAAACTCTTTTTGATATTCAATCGCTAAATCTTTAATTTTAAAATCAGAACGAAAGCAACGTTTAAGTTCATTAACACCGCGGATATTTACAGAAACATCTTTATTTTCTGTAGGGTTTTTGTACAAATTCTGCTTAACATCACCAAAAAGCATATAATCTCCTCCTTCAATTAGAAAATGATTCTTAATAATATCTAACCATACTCTTTTATAATCCTGAACTTCATCTATTAGAATAGCACTATATTTTCTGATCTTATTTCTATTATCTAATATTTCATATATACTTTCATCTGAAAAATAGTCTCTTCCTTCTATACGTTCTATATTCATATTATTTAGTTCAGCTTTTATAAAGGAATGGTAATGAAGAATAATGAACTTATTCCAAGGGAATTCTTCTCTAATGATATTTATTTTATCTCGAATAAAATTTCTAAGTGTTATATTAAAAGTTAAAATAAGTATTTCTCCTTTTGTTTTTTTGTATAATTCAACTGCCCTAGCTGCGAGTACAGTTGTCTTACCTGATCCAACAACTCCTCTTACACGTATTTGAGTTCTATTTCTATCATAAATTATTTTTAGTTGTTGTTCACTATAATTTAGACCTTTTCCTTCTTCTTTCATATGGATAGTAGGACTGATGAATCTTTTTATACTTTTATATATATCGTCAGTAAAAAAAGCAGAAAGATTATTGGAAATTAGATATCTTTTTTTTAATATCTTTATAAAATCATCATTATTTAATGAATCTCTTCCTATTAAGTCTATATTGTATTTTAAAAATTTCTGATAATTTCTGTCATCGTTGAAAGGATTTACTAATAGATCTTCTATTTTCTTTTGGCTTGCATTATGAAAATATACAGCACAAGAAACTATCTTAAAATTTCGAATATCCCTTATTTTTTGCTCTAATAATTTTTCAATATGTAAATCAAATAGATTTTCTTTATACTTAAGCACTTGTGAAATAGGAGATTTTATTGTGAATTCATCTTTATGATTTTTTACTTTCCAGTTCTTTTTTTCATCTAATTCATAGCTGTCTAAATTCCAGTCTTTTACTTCTATAATCATTACACCTTGCCTTTTTTTCATAATGATAACATCGGGTCTATCTCCATTCATATAAGGATTAAAATATACTTCAAAAGTATCATCTAATACTTTATTAAGGAATTCTAATAGATAAAGCTCTCCTTCTTCTGGTTTTACAGTAAGGTTTCTTATATCATCAAGACTTGGTATAAATTGTGCCATATTTCTAGAATTTAATAATATTTGTGGCTTTTCGGGTTTCGCCTTTTTAACCGGATGACCTAAGGAGGTGGTCTGGAACACCTCAGGAGGTCATAATTATGACCTCTAGCGTCTTTCGGATGACCTTTTTGGTCATATTTTTAACCTAAGGAGGTGGTCGGAAATACCTTTTTTGTCCTTTCGACCACCTCCGTGGTGCAAATTATGACCTCCATCGTCCTTCGGATAACGAAGAAGGTCATATTTAGGTTGTCCGAGGTGGTCTGGAATACCTCAGAGGTTCTTTAGACCATCTCGAAGGTGTGCTGGAGCATCTTAAGCATCTTTCTTTTCCTCATTATTATCATTGGAAGCCTTTTTTTCTCTAGTTTTTTTGGAAAAAAATTGCTTCATATCCTTATATTTGTCCTCGAAACCTACTTTCTTGGAGCCTGCACGAAAGGAAGTATAGGAATAATCCTCCAAACTATCCTGATAATTGTCATAATCGTGTAGGGTTTTGGCATTAATGGCTTTGGTACGTAGGATTTCTAAGCGACTAATGAGGTTTTCCAAGTAATTACGGCTTTTGTAATCGCGGAAAAACTCGTCCCAATTCACATCAGGCGAACGCAAATCGGGTTTGTGGGTCGCATAGTCATAAACTTTGTTAACTAGGAGCTTATTTTGCTCATTTACCCTGCCATAGCGATTGCGTTCCTCTGCGGTGAGGTTTATTTGTAGGACTTGCAGGGCGTTTTCTAAGGCTGTCATCGCCTCATTAATCGTTGTGATTTGGCTATCTTCCAAATGCACATTGTTCAGGTTGGAAATATTTCCCATATGATAAAATTTAAAGTTTCAGCAATAAAAAAAAGCAAACCTACTCACGAAAAAATTCGTAAGCAGGCTTGCTTTTGTCAAAAATTTTTATACAGGCTAAAGTCAGTTAGGGCTTGCGTTGCGTTGCGTTGAGTTGCGTTGCGTTGAGTTGCGTTGCGTTGCGTTGAGTTTTAACACTAAAA
>NZ_CAURLX010000054.1:0-12085 GCF_963525585.1 uncultured Capnocytophaga sp.
AGCGGTCGGCGGTATTCATCGTACCGATAATATAGAGATTAGGGGGCAAAATAAGGTTGTTTTCTCCCTCAATGGCATACATACTTTGCACTGCTTCACCACGGTATTCTAAGGCATAGATAAGTTCGCCGAGTACAGCTGATAAGTTCGCACGGTTGATTTCATCAATAATAAGAACGTAGTTTTTAAGTTTACTTTTATGAAAGATATATTTCTCTAAGAATCTTTCTATAAGCAATTTGTAGTTTGAATATCTTATTTCTATTCCTAATAGATTTCTAGTATTTTTAGCTGTTATTTCAAAATTTTCTTCTATTACTTTTTCTATTAATTTCTTTAAGAAATTAATATCAATAGTAGAGCTCGTGTTATTTAATATAAATTCTTCTTCTTTTATATTTGTAATAGCTGTTTTTTCATCAAGAATATATTTGGATTCTTTTTCTATAATATTTTGAATTTCTCTTTTAAACCTATCAAAATTATTGTTTATCCAAGATTTTATATTTCCATCACTATAAAGATAATTTTCTAAAGCCTCTTTAGCAAACTTAGCTAACACTTTATTTTCAGCACTATATAGAATACCGTCACCCTCTTCGTTAGGTTTAGCGACTATTCCCCTTACAAAATCTTCATAAGAGTAACTGGGGTGAAACTGAATGAGTTTGAATCGCTCATTGCCCTCTAAACTATCATTTTCACCTAAACCTAATAACGCTTTGGCAATACGTTTAGCCTCACGAGTTTTACCAGTACCAGGAGGACCTTGTAAAATAATTTGAGGTTTATATTTTAGAAGTTCTATCATATGATTATTCTCTTGTTTATTTGTGTTTTCGTTCATAATATTTAGTAAGTATCGAGCTTTTTCTAATGTTGTATCTGTAAGTGTTTTTCGAGGTAAATCATCATCAACATCCCACTCCCCTTTCTTAAACCATTCGACCTCTCGGCAATGTAAGAATTCCTCTCTATTCTCATCATAATAATAATCAGAGATTACTTTGCCATAGCCTAATAAAGTATTTTTTCCTTTTTTAGCAATGACAATATCGCCTATATTTATTTTATTTTCTCCGTTGCAAAAATCATCAATAGCAGAAACATTATTGCGTTGGTCCTCTCCTCCTCCATAATTATCTATTAGGGCTTCAAGAATAGATTTTCTATCCGTGTAAATTTCTAAATCTCCCAATTTGTCCCAGCCAATAGCCATAATACCTCCGTTATAAAACTCCTTCCACTTAACAGCTTGTTTACCAGGACTATACAACCAATAACGTTTAGTATCTTCATTTTCGTTATTCATATTTTGATAGACTGTCATAGTATTCACTTTTTAAAGCAACAAAGATAGTGAAAAAAATGATAAAAGTTAGGAGAAATCCTAATGTTTTTAGTATCTTTGCTCTTAATTCTCTAAAAATATACAGGAATGAAAAAAATAACCTTTCCTACACCTTATACAATTCTTTTTGTAGTGATTTTTTTAGCAGCAGCTCTTACTTATGTGTTACCTTCGGGAAAATATGATACGCTTTTGTATGATAAGCAAAGGGATTTGTTTGTCATACAGAGTATAGATACCACTTATACGGTGGAAGCTACCCAAGAGTCATTGGAAAGACGAGGAATAGGGATTTCTTTGAGTAAGTTTAAAGAACAAAAGATTAAAAAACCTATTTCTATTCCTAACACTTATAAGTCACAAGAGGCACCTGGTCAGGGTATATTGGAGGTTATTTACGCTCCTATTAAGGGGATTTATGATACGATTGAGGTTATTCTATTTGTTTTGTTCTTGGGAGGATTTATTGGGGTTTTTAATAGCTCAGGAGTACTTAATCAAGGAGTTGGTTATCTTGCTCATCGCTTCAAGGGACGGGAAGGAATACTTATTATAGTGCTTACTACACTGATGGCATTAGGAGGAACTTCTTTTGGTATGGCAGAGGAATCTTTGGCATTTTATCCTATGTTAGTTCCTATATTTTTAGCAGCTGGATATGATATGATGGTTCCTTTGGCTGTGATTTTAGTAGGAATCAATGTAGGAACTCTTGCCTCCACAGTGAATCCTTTTGCGGTAATTATCGCTTCAGATGCTGCCGGTGTGGACTGGACAGCAGGAATTATTATAAGACTTGTAGCTTTGGGCTTATGCTTGGTTATAGGAATACTTTATGTAATCCGATATGCTGAAAGGGTGAGGAAGCACCCAGAACGCTCTCTTGTGAAAGGAATCACAATTCCAGAAATTTATCAGAACCATTCTCATATCCAAGTAACACACTTGAGTTTGGGTGCAAAATTGCAACTAACAATCTTTGCACTTACCTTTGTGATAATGATTATAGGAGTTTCCCAGTGGGAATGGTGGTTCTTGGAAATGACCGCTTTATTTTTAGTTTCCTCAGTAGTCATTGCATTTGTACAGAAAGTAGGGGAAAAGCCTTTCGTAAGGCACTTTCTTACAGGAGCTTGCGATCTTCTTGGAGTGGCTTTTATCATAGGAATTGCTAGGGGTGTTTCTATTATTCTTAATGAAGGACAAATATCGGATACATTACTTTATTATGCAACAAATATGGTGGGTGGTATGTCTCCAATGGTCTTTTTGCCAGTACTGATGCTTGTTTTTGCCGTATTGAGTTTTTTTATAGCTTCTTCTTCAGGAATGGCGGTACTGACAATGCCTATTATAGGAGCTTTGGCTTCTGTAGTAGGAGTGGAGGGGCAAAGTGTGGTCAATGCCTATCTTTTTGGAATGGGAATTATGGGATTTGTTACCCCTACAGGAGTTATATTACCTTCTCTGGCTATGGTCAATATCAACTATAATCAATGGCTGAAATTCTCTTGGCCTTTGATTCTTATCTATAGTGTAGTATTAACGATTTTACTATGGTTATAGGGCAATAAAGTAAAAATTATTGGAAGAAAAAATTTTCAGTTTTGTACTTTTTTCATTACCTTTGTGGGTGAATTCAAAAACATTTAATTATGGATAATAAGAAAGTAATCTTAATGATATTAGATGGTTGGGGAATTACTCAAAACCCAGAGGTTTCAGCACCATTTAATGCAAAAACTCCTTTTATAGAATCTTTAGAAAGAGACTATCCACACGCTTCCCTTCGGACAGATGGCGAATTTGTAGGACTTCCAGATGGACAAATGGGCAATAGTGAGGTTGGACATATGAATTTAGGAGCAGGACGTGTAGTTTATCAGAATTTGGTAAAGATTAATAAAGCTGTTCGTGAGCAGACACTTAATAATGAAAAGGTATTGGTAGAGGCTTTTGCTTATGCAAAACAACATCAGAAGAAAGTACATTTGCTAGGACTTGTTTCCAATGGAGGAATACATTCACATATAAATCATCTAAAAGGACTCTTGCTAGCTGCTAAGCAACACGAAGTTCCTAATGTATTTGTCCACGCTTTTACTGATGGACGAGATTGCGACCCTAAGTCTGGAGTAGGCTTTATTGAAGAATTACAAGATTATATGAAGCAAACAACAGGAACTTTGGCTTCAATCATAGGGCGTTATTATGCAATGGATAGAGATCATCGTTGGCAACGTGTTGCTAAAGCTTATCACCTGCTTGTAAATGGAGAAGGCGAACATTCTACCAATCCTATAGAAAGTCTTCAAAAAAGTTATGCAAAAGGTGTTACAGATGAATTTGTAGAGCCTATTACTTTGGTAGACAATCAGGATAAACCCTTAGCTACCATTGCTCCTGAAGATGTAGTGATTTTCTTTAATTATCGTACGGATAGAGGACGAGAACTGACTCAGGCTCTCTCTCAAGAGGATTTTCCAGAAGAAAAGATGAAGAAACTTCCTCTATACTATGTTACAATGACTTGTTATGATGAAAAATTCCAAGGAGTTAAAGTTATATATAACAATGATAATCTCAACAATACATTAGGAGAAGTACTCGAAAAAGCAGGTAAAAAACAAATCCGTATCGCAGAAACAGAAAAATATCCTCACGTAACATTCTTTTTCTCAGGAGGAAGAGAAACACCTTTTGAGGGTGAATCTCGTATTCTATGCCCTTCTCCCAAGGTGGCTACTTATGACTTACAGCCTCAGATGAGCGCTAATGATATTGCTGATGCAATTATTCCTGAACTCAAGAAGCAAGAGGTGGATTTCGTATGTTTGAATTTTGCCAATGGTGATATGGTAGGGCATACAGGAGTAATGGAAGCTGCTATAAAAGCTTGTGAAACAGTGGATTCCTGTGCTAAACGAGTGATAGAGACAGCTCTGGAGAATGGATATAGTACTTTGGTAATTGCTGACCATGGGAACTGTGAGGTGATGCGTAATGAAGATGGTTCTCCTAATACAGCTCATACCACGAATCCAGTGCCTTTCATCCTAGTAGATAAAGATAAACTTCCTGTACAGGATGGTATATTAGGAGATATTGCTCCTACAATACTAGACTTATTAGGAGTGGCGCAACCTACAGAGATGACACAACATTCATTGATAAAAAAATAAGAGAAATAATGTAAAAAAATCCTCCTAAATCATATTTTTAGGAGGATTTTTATTTCTAAACAAATCTTTTATAACTTGAAGGTATAATGTTTAAGCTATTCTAAGCCTTATAACTCTTTGGTTGAACCGTTTGTAGAAATAAGGAATTTTGTAGAGAATTCTGAAAATAAAAGGATATCGACCTCTTTCATAATCACTCATAAAATATTCTTTTTCTATATGAATTTTATTATTCCATTCCTCTAAGTTGAGACTGTTTAGTTCACTCCATTTGAACTCAGGGCGCTGTTCTTTTTGCATAGAACCTAAAGAATCGTGATTTTTAGCGTGTCCTACTAATGAATAAGCAAGCATATCGAAGAGAATAGTAGCTTCATCTAACTCTTTACAAAGAGTTTTAAAGAAGGTTTTCACATCATTTCTATCAAAGTACATAAGAACTCCTTCTATGAGGATAAGAATGGGTTTTTGGTGTGCTTTTACGGTTTCTATCCATTGAGTATCGAAAAGAGAGAGTGGAATAAAGCTATGTTGCTCATTCTCTTGGAAGAATTTTTTGCGTAGGTTAATGGCTTCAGGAAGGTCAAGATCATACCAATGAGTAACTGAGGGGCATCCTAATCGCTCATAACGGGCGTCTAATCCAGCTCCTAATTGAATAACTATAGCATCAGGATGTTGAGCTAAGAAAGATGAGGTTTCTTTGTCAAAAAGGCTTGCTCTGAGGCATACACCTGCTTGGCTAAATTTGGATTTTTTGAATTTTGAGAAGTCATAATCAATCTGAGAGATAATTTCCTGTGCTTTTGTATCTGTTAAGAAAGGCTGTTTATAATTACGTTCTTCAGCCTTTGCCCATAAGGTAATAAGCATTGTTTCAGGAATTTTACCTAAATGTTGGGGACTTTCTGTTTTCATTTTAGTAAGGTTTATTTTTACTAAACAAAAATAATAAAAAAAGCAATATAAATGTATTTATTAAATCTTAAAAAATACATTAATTTTTCTGAAACAGAAAATTATGATTTGAATTTATAACAAATAATTCCTCCAAAAACTACCAATAAGCCCCAACTAAGAAAGTAAGTCGGATAAATGAGATAATACTATCTTCCTTAAGGGTGATAGGACTTTGTAGGCTCTTGATTTCTTCCTCATCAATAAAAACAGCAAAGAGCCCATCAGTAAAAGCTAATAAAGCAGTAGCTATAGCCTTATCAAGGTCGGCTAATTCTCGATTTTCTTTTTCTCCAAAGGTAATCCTCCCTTCTTCTGCTTGTTCGCTAATTTCTTTGGGGCTGAGAAAGGGTAGGAGAGAGGTATCTAATCGAGACTCATTGAAACGCTTAACTTCACTTCTGACACATTCTTGGATAAGTTGCTCAAGTGTTTCAGGGTTATTTTCTAAGGTAATCTCAATGATTTTTATCTTCTTCTTTCCTAGTTTTTTTAGGTGGATTTGCATATGTTAGAATTATATTTTTCGTATATTTTTAAGAAAAATCCATTTCATCAAAACTACTTCTTTTCCATCTTGTTCAAAAGCTGCAAAACGAGGAGCAAGGAGGATAGCAATACTTCCAGAGATAAAAAAAGTAACCAAATGGGCTAATTTAGGAAAGAAATAGAGAATTCCTAACCGAATAAGTATAAAAAAAGCTCCAAAACAAAAGAAATTGAATATAAAAGCACGTGTTTTAGCAGACATATGTTGTATTTTTACAGTTATAAAAGAAAATCTGTGAAAGATCACAGATTTTTTAGAGAAATAAATTTAGCATCTTCTTCCGTGAGGGCAGGCGTGCCCCTGAAAAGCTCCACAACTAGTTGCTAGAAAACCTAAGGAGAGTACAATGCAGATAATTTTAATCCATTTCATAGTTGTGAGTTTAATTATTTATATACCCCATAACTGGTATATTTGTCCATTCTTTTTTCAAGTAATTTTTCTACAGAGAGTTTAGAAAGTTTCTTGTAGGTATCTTCAATGGTTTTTCTTACACTTTCAAAGATAGCAGGTTTATCTCTGTGAGCCCCTCCTAGAGGTTCTTTGATAATATCATCAATAAGCCCATTTGACTTCATATCTTTAGCAGTGAGCTTAAGGGCTTCAGCAGCACGTTCTTTATATTCCCAAGTACGCCAAAGGATAGAAGAACAGGACTCAGGAGAGATTACAGAATACCAAGTATTCTCAAGCATAAATACTTTATCTCCCACACCAATTCCTAAAGCTCCTCCAGAGGCTCCTTCTCCTATGATAAAGGCAATAATAGGAACTTGCAGACGCGCCATTTCTAATAAATTACGAGCAATAGCCTCTCCTTGCCCTCTTTCCTCAGCTTCTATACCAGGGTAAGCTCCAGGGGTATCAATAAAGGTAACAACAGGAATGTTAAACTTCTCTGCTGATTTCATAAGCCTCAAGGCTTTGCGATATCCTTCAGGATTAGGCATTCCAAAATTGCGGTATTGTCGTGTTTTGGTATTATTTCCTTTCTGTTGTCCAATAAACATATAGGATTGGTCTCCTATTTTTCCTAAGCCTCCAATCATAGCCTTATCATCACCTACAGTGCGATCACCGTGAAGTTCAATAAAGGTATTTCCACAAAGAGCATTGATATATTCCAGTGCATAAGGACGTTCTATATGTCTGGAAACCTGTACACGTTGCCAAGGAGTAAGGTTCTCATAGATTTCTTTTTTTACTTGTTCTAACCGCTTAGAGAGCTTTTTGCAAGTATCAGAGACATCTACATTACTTTCATTTCCAAGGGCAATACATTTATCTAATTGTTCTTCAAGTTCCTTAATAGGAAGCTCAAAATCTAAATATTCCATATTCTTTCAGTTTGATTCTGAATGGCTCCGAAAGCCACCCTATTTAGCGAGGCAAAAATACGTATTTTTTTTGAAAAATATAAAAATTTAACGTTGGTGATAAGGTGGAATTTTAATTTCTGTTATCTTTAACTAATAAAATTCCATATTCCTTTATTTTTCCTAAGCAAGTCTAATGTGCGAGCGACATTTCGGTGGGCTGGATCGGTTAGTTCTGGGTCTATACGGATAAGGTCAGAAGCATAATCTCGAGCTATCTTGAGTAATTGATTATCCTTGACTAAGTCGGCTATTTTCAGAGCAAGAACGCCACTCTGTTGCTTTCCCATTAGGTCGCCAGGACCTCGGAGCTTTAGATCTACCTCAGCGATTTGGAAGCCATCATTGGTAGAAACCATTGTTTCCATACGAGTACGAGAATCACTACTGAGCTTCACATCGGTAATAAGGATACAATAGCTCTGTTCAGCACCTCGCCCTACACGCCCTCGTAATTGGTGTAGTTGGGAGAGTCCAAACCGTTCGGCACTTTCTATGAGCATTACAGAGGCATTAGGCACATTGACTCCTACTTCTATGACTGTGGTGGCTACCATAATCTGGGCTTTTCCTTCCACAAAAAGCTGCATCTGAGCTTCTTTTTCCTCTGGCTTGAGTTGCCCATGTACCATTGCTATTGTATATTTTGGTGCGGGAAAAGCGTTACAGAGCTGTTCATATCCTTCAGTAAGGTTTTTGAAAGAAAGAGCTTCTGATTCTTCAATTAGTGGATAGACTACATATACTTGTCTTCCTTTTTCTATTTCATTATGTAGGAATTGATATATTTTGCTACGTTGTCCATCATACTGATGTATGGTTTTGATAGGTTTTCTTCCAGGTGGTAATTCATCAATAACAGAAATATCTAAGTCTCCATATAAGCTCATAGCCAGCGTGCGAGGGATAGGAGTAGCGGACATTATTAGAATATGAGGTGGGAGCAAATTCTTATGCCAAAGTTTGGAGCGTTGTTCTACTCCAAATCTGTGTTGTTCATCTATAATGGCGAGACCTAGATTCTGGAACTTAACTTTATCCTCTAATAGAGCGTGAGTTCCGATAACAATCTGTAAATTACCACTTTCTAGTTGTTCTAGGATAGTACGTCTTTCTTTGGTTTTAGTGTTTCCTGTCAGCAATGCAATAGGAATATGAGTTTTGGCAAGTAAGGAGGCAATTCCTTGAAAATGTTGTTGAGCAAGAATTTCGGTGGGAGCCATAAGGCAAGCCTGATAGCCATTATCCAAGGCAAGAAGCATAGAGAGAAGCGCAACAATGGTCTTTCCTGCTCCCACATCTCCTTGTAAGAGTCTGTTCATTTGAGCACCTGTTCCCATATCACTCCTGATTTCTTTGATGACTCGCTTTTGCGCATTGGTCAAAGGAAAGGGGAGGTGTTCGTGATAAAAAGTATTAAAATAATCTCCTACTTTTTTGAAAGGAAATCCTTTTAGCTTCTTGTTGAGGTAGTTTTTCTGTATTAGCTGGAGTTGAATATAGAAAAGTTCTTCTAATTTGAGCCGAAATAAGGCTTTGGAAAGCAACTCCTGAGACTCCGGAAAATGTACTTGAAAGAGCGCTTCTCCTTTGGAGAGTAAGTGCAGAGGAAGAAGCATTTCACTAGGAAGTGTTTCAAGGAACCCTTTTCCTACTTCCTGAAAGATATTCTCAACTAGTTTTCTGACTACTTTTTGAGTAATTCCTCGCTTATTGAGCTTTTCTGTGGAAGGATATACAGGCTGAATTTTGCTTAGCAAGTGTCGTTGGTGTTCTTCTAAGGTTTCCATCTCAGGATGAGGCATAGAGAAAACACCTGCGAAAAGAGAACATTTTCCAAAAACTACATAAGGAACATTCAATAACAGATGATCTTTAATCCATTGGGACGGGCGGAACCAAATAAGCTCCATTGTAGCAGTTCCATCAGTAAAGGTAGCCACTAATCGCTGTTGGGCTTTGCTTTTCCCCTCAACGGTCTTTAGGTGAATAATTTTGCCAATGATTTGTACTTCAGTAGAAGTTTCTTTTAAGTCTTGTATTTTATAGTATTGAGTTCTATCAATATAACGAGTAGGAAATAGGTGTAACAAATCTTGAAAATTGGTTACTTGGAGCTCACTTCTGAGCAGAGAAGCACGCTGATCACCTACTCCCTTTAGGTATTCAATAGGGGTTTCTAGCATCTCAATACATTTATTCTTAGAATTCTAATTATTAAGCAAATCGACGGTTACAATCCCATCTGTATCTATCTTCTTGAGCACTACAGGCTGTAGGGTATTGATCAGCTCAGGGTTGAAAGGCGTCTTTACTTTTACGTAATTCTCTGTAAATCCGTGCATAAAGCCGTCTTTGTTATCACTTTCAAAAAGCACTTCGCGAGTAGTACCGAGTTGTTTTTCATAGAAATGGTGTCGTTTCTTAGCCGAAAGCCCGCGAAGCATACGGCTACGCTTGGCACGAACCTCGCTTGGTACGACACCCTCCATCTCTACCGCTTCGGTATTGGCGCGTTCGGAGTAGGTAAAGACGTGTAAGTAAGAGACGTCCAACTCGTTAAGGAAATGGTAAGTCTCCAAGAAATGTTCGTCCGTCTCCCCAGGGAAGCCTACAATTACATCTACTCCTATACAAGCATCGGGCATCTCTTCACGGATTTTGGCAACTCTATTTTGGTAGAGTTCCCTAAGGTAGCGGCGCTTCATTTTTCTGAGGATATCATTGCTACCACTTTGCAGAGGAATATGAAAGTGAGGGACAAAGGTTCGACTCTGTGCCACAAAAGCAATAGTCTCATCCTTGAGCAAGTTAGGTTCAATAGAGGAGATGCGTAAGCGTTCTATCCCCTCCACTGTATCTAAAGCTTGTATGAGTTCCAAGAAAGTATGTTCGTGCTTTTTGTTGCCAAACTCTCCCTTACCATAGTCTCCAATGTTCACTCCTGTAAGGACGATTTCTTTGATGTTATTCTCCGATATCTTCTTGGCATTCTTCAAGATGTTCTCTATGGTATCACTACGGGAAATACCACGTGCCATAGGGATAGTACAATAGGTACATTTGTAGTCGCAACCGTCCTGAATCTTGAGAAAAGCACGGGTACGGTCGCCTATGGAGTAGCTCCCTACATAGAAATCTGCTTCGTTGATGTCACAGGAGTGAATCTGCCCTTTGTTGAGCTTAGTGAGGTCTTCTATATATTGAGTAATGTTGAATTTCTCTTTGGCACCCAATACCAAATCCACCCCATCAACAGCGATGAGGTCTTCAGGCTTGAGCTGGGCATAACAACCTATAGCTGCAATAAAAGCATTTTCGTTGTGCTTGAGCGCCTTACGTACAATTTGCTTGAACTGCTTGTCCGCATTCTCGGTAACAGAGCAAGTATTAATCACATAAATATCAGCAGGTTCCTCAAAATCTACCTTATCATAGCCCTCATTCTCAAAGCTACGGGCAATGGTGGCTGTCTCAGCAAAATTCAGCTTGCAACCCAAGGTATAAAAGGCAACACGTTTTTTCATAAGGGTAAAAGTAAGATTTAGTAAAAAATCTTCAACTCAATTAAATGAGTTTTAAATTTGGGGCAAAGGTACAAAAAAACTTTATATTTTGTAAATCCACCTTGAAATCCATAAAAATGAGTATTTTTGTGAGCTCTAAAATACTTACTTTTATGAAATCTAAAGTCCCTTTTTTGAATGTTGAAAAAGGAGATTTCTTTTTGATAAAAGAAGTCATAATTACCAAAGACACTACCTACTCAAGTCTTCGGGAGCAGTTTCCTACCCATGAGATATGGGAGGTAGGGACAGGCTACTATTGGATCTATTTTGACAAATGTCCTTTTGAGGGGAAGTTATTCCATGTGTCAGTTTGTTTTGATAGAGAACGCTTGTTTTCCATAGAATTTTCTATGAATGAACGACAAACTTCTTGGGAGGATTGGAGTGAGGCTTACGAGCTGAAAACAGAAAAATATTACAAACAATGGATTTCCTCCCAAATAGGCGAAGCACATTCTTTTGATTGGGGAAGTGTAGGAGCTCATTATGACCGCAAAGGAGGAAGTACTTTTATGTGGGTTACTTACAAATAAAATATGAAAAAAATAAAATATGAAAAATGAAAAACTTACCCCTTATATAGAAGAAGCCTATACTATTTTTGCTCCTTATGGTATTACCCCGCCGTTAACGGTCTGTGATTGTGGAAACTGTATTACTGGGGAGGAAATAAAATTATTGGTAAATACCCCTTTGCGGGAGCTTTCTCGAGATTTGATAGATACTTATATCAGTGCTATGTTTGAGAGTGAAGACAAAGCAATTATGGAGCTTCGGTATTTCTTACCACGTATGCTAGAACTTCTCTCCCAAGGAGAAATTTTATACATAGATGAAGGTTTTTCACTCTCTAAATGTCATTTTGAACGCACTCATATATGGAAAGAGGAAGAAATAGCTTTTATGGAGCGCTTTGCAAAAGCCTTTTTTGATGAGGTACTTCAGGTAGAGAGTCCTGACCTATGCGACTCAGTGGAGGACTGGCTGTTTTGTTTTGGCTTGAGTGGCTTGCCTATAGCTCCCCTTTTAAATAGTTGGCCTCAACAGGCTGATAAGGTAATGGCATTGTACTACTTTGAGGAGTTCCTCACTCATAGCTT
>NZ_CAURLX010000055.1:0-10522 GCF_963525585.1 uncultured Capnocytophaga sp.
GATATCCCTTTTTTCCTGATAGAGAAACACCCTTATTACGTACAAACAGATACAATTACAGGAGAAACAAAGGAAATACCTTTCAAGAATTTTTTAGATCAATGGGTAATAAAGAATTATAGATATCCTCAGGAAGCTGTAGAAAAAAAGATAGAAGGCAGAGTAATCGTACAACTCAGGATAGATAAAAAGGGTATTCTTTCTATAAAAGAAATTATAGGGCGTAATCCCCTCTTGGAAGAAGAAGCCTGTAGGATATTTGACGGATTCCCTCAGTTCTCCCCTGCCCTACTAAGAGGCAAGCCTGTAAATATTCTCTATAACTATCCTATCGTATTCAGACTCGCTAACTGACTTGTATATGTAGAAAATAAATTGTAATTTTATTTCTTAAAAATATTATGAAAGTAAGTAGGATTCTATATTTTATAGCTATTATTTTTAGTTCTTTTCCCTTGCTAGCACAGGAAGAGGAGGATATCCCTTTTGTCCTGATAGAAAAACAGGCGCGTTGTCTTTATACTGATGATAAAGGGAATACTATACAAATCTCTTTAAAAAAATGCTTGGATGACTGGGTGCTTGATAAATTTCGTTATCCCCAAGAAGCCATAAAGAAAAAAATACAAGGTAGGGTGGAGCTAACACTTCTGATAGATAATAAAGGCGTTCTCACTATAAAAGAGGTAGAAGCGAAAGAGCCAATTTTAGAAAAAGAAGCTCGAAGGATATTCGAAGGTTTTCCCCAAGTGGCTCCGGCAGAGCAGCGAGGAAAACCTGTACCGACGATCTATAAGTATCCTATTGCCTTTAAGATGGATTGAGAAATAGAGCTTATTTATCCATCAGATTTGATTTTTCTACAAACTCTCAAAAATGATTTCTAAAATAAGAAAATTTTATGAATGAACATCTTAAGCAACTAGAAGCAGAAAGTATTTATATGATGCGCGAAGTAGCAGCGCAGTTTGAGCGCCCTGCACTCCTTTTTAGTGGAGGAAAGGACTCAATTACCTTGGTACATTTGGTGATAAAAGCCTTTGCTCCTATGAAGATTCCTTTTCCTCTGGTACATATTGATACAGGACACAACTTCCCCGAAGCCATCGCTTACCGTGATGCTCTCGCCAAGCGTATCGGGGCTGAGCTGATTGTTCGCCAAGTGGAAGATACCATTAAAGCTAAAGGACTTACTGAACCCAAAGGAAAATTTGCGTCTCGTAACTGGCTACAAACTCATACATTACTTGATACGATTGAAGAATTTCACTTTGATGCTTGTATAGGTGGAGCACGTCGTGATGAGGAGAAAGCACGGGCAAAGGAGCGTTTTTTTTCGGTTAGAGATGAATTTGGGCAATGGGATCCTAAGCTCCAGCGTCCCGAGTTGTGGAATATCTATAACGGACGAATCCACAAGGGAGAAAATGTACGTGTATTCCCCATTTCCAATTGGACAGAACTAGATGTATGGAGCTATATCCAGCAGGAGAATATAGAACTTCCCTCTATCTATTTTGCTCATAATAGAGAGGTAATTGAGTACGAAGGTCGCCTGATAGCAGTTTCTCCTTTTATTCAGATAGATGAGAATGATAAAATCCTCAGTAAGCAAGTACGTTACCGCACTGTAGGTGATATGACCTGCACTGCTGCTGTAGAGAGTACAGCCACTACATTGGAAGAAGTAGTACGTGAAATTTCTGCCTCTCGTATTTCCGAGCGTGGAGAAACCCGAATCGATGACCGCGTTACTGAAGCTGCTATGGAGGATAGGAAAAAAGGAGGATATTTTTAAAAAATGACATCTTGTCAGTTTCTTCTTTTGGCATAATTTTAGTGATATATAAAGAGTAACAAAATAAGAATTAAAAGATTATGATACTTTATTATGTGATTATTGGAGCCATTGCTCTGGTGAGTTGGCTGGTGAGTAATCGTTTGCAAAGCAAGTTTGATTATTATTCTAGGGTGCATTTGCGTAATGGAATGAGTGGAGCAGAGATAGCCCAAAAAATGCTTCAAGACCACGGTATCTATGATGTAAAAGTCATTTCAACTCCTGGGAGGCTCACAGACCACTATAACCCTGTGGATAAGACGGTGAATCTCAGTGAAGCTGTATATAACCAACGTAATGCCGCTGCCGCAGCAGTAGCCGCTCACGAATGTGGGCACGCTGTACAGCACGCACAGGCATATGCTTGGCTTACCCTTCGTTCTCAGCTAGTTCCTGCAGTGAATATTTCTTCTAATATTTCACCGTGGCTTATTTTTGGAGGTCTTCTTCTAGGAGCAGGAGTTAAGGTAGGTTTTGGCTATTATCTGGCATTGTTTGGGATTATACTTTTTGCAGTAACTACTCTTTTTTCCTTTATCACATTACCTGTAGAGTATGATGCAAGTAACCGTGCTTTGGCGTGGCTTAAGAATAAAAATATGGTTTCCCAACAGGAATATGCAGGGGCTGAAGACTCCCTTAAATGGGCAGCTCGTACTTACTTAGTGGCGGCTTTAGGTTCCTTAGCTCAGCTCCTTTATTGGGCTTATAGGCTTGTGGGAAGTAGTAGAGAATAACGATTTAATTAGTTGAAAAAGTGGATTTAGAAAAAATACCTCATATCAAGCACTTACAATCCAATAACTTCTTCCTCTTGGCGGGACCTTGTGCTATAGAGGGGGAAGATATGGCTTTGCGTATAGCAGAAAGGATTGTGAAAATTACAGATTCTCTTGAAATACCCTATATATTCAAGGGGAGCTTTAAGAAGGCAAATCGTAGCCGAATAGATTCTTTTACAGGAATTGGAGATGAGAAAGCGCTGAAGATTCTACAGAAAGTCTCTCAGACCTTTCAGGTGCCTACTGTAACCGATATTCACGAAGTAAAAGATGCGGAGTTTGCCGCTCAGTACGTGGATGTATTACAAATTCCTGCATTTTTGGTTAGGCAAACAGACTTGGTAGTTGCAGCAGCTCGCACAGGAAAGGCTGTAAACCTCAAGAAAGGACAGTTTATGAGTCCAGAGAGTATGCAGTATGCTGTTCAGAAAGTACGTGATTGTAAAAACGAGCAGGTTTGTATTACCGATAGGGGTACGATGTTTGGTTATCAGGATATGATAGTAGATTTCAGGGGAATCCCTACAATGCGACAGTATGCCCCTGTAGTACTGGATATTACCCATTCTCTACAGCAACCTAACCAGACCTCAGGGGTTACGGGAGGACGTCCAGATATGATTGAGACCATTGCCCGTGCAGGTGTTGTCAATGGAGTAGATGGAATTTTTATAGAAACGCATTTTGACCCTGCCAACGCCAAAAGTGATGGGGCAAATATGCTTCATCTAGACTTGCTTGAGGGCTTACTTGCGCGCTTGGTAGCCATCCGAAAAACAATCAATTCTTTCTAAATAAAAGGGCTATGAACGAACAAACAGCTTATGCAAAGACCATTACAGGAATCTATAATAAGGTATATCAAGGGAAAAATATAGGAAAAATCCCTACTTATATCCCTGAACTCCTTAATATCAGTCCTGATAAGTTTGGAATAGCTATTCATACACTAGAGGGAAATACCTTTGGAATAGGGGATTATCAAGAAAAATTTTCTATACAGAGTATAGCCAAGGTGCTTTCTCTTTCTCTGGCATATGATATTTTCGGGGATAGTATATGGGAGCGGGTGTCGGTAGAGCCTTCGGGAACATCGTTCAATTCATTATTACAACTAGAAGCTAATAATGGGATCCCTCGTAACCCCTTGATTAATGCAGGGGCAATAGTTATCTGTGATATTTTACTGTCTCATTTTAAGAATGCTGAGGAAGGATTCTTGAATTTTGTGAGAGAATTAGCCAATGATCCTACTATTAACTATTCTCAAGCCATAGCTTCTTCTGAAAAAGAAGTGGGATACCGTAATTTTGCACTCTGTTACTATATAAAATCTCTTGGAAATATAGAAAATGAGCCCGAAAAAGTTTTGGATTTCTATTTTAAGCTCTGTTCTATAGAACTAACCTGTGAATCGCTAGCTTATGTATTCACTTTCTTAGCCAATGATGGAATTACACTCCATAATCAAAAGCGCATACTTCCACACATATATACCAAGCGTATCAATGCGATTATGCAAACTTGTGGTTTTTATGATGAGTCTGGCGAATTTGCCTTTCGAGTAGGACTTCCAGGTAAGAGTGGCGTAGGAGGAGGGATTGTAGCTATTATGCCTGGTCATTATGCAATTGCTGTATGGAGCCCACGCTTGAATGACAAGGGAAATTCTTACCGAGGTGTAAAGTTCTTGGAAGGATTTACAATGCAAACACAGATTTCTGTTTTCTAAAATTTGAAGTGATTGATAGAAAAATATTTTTGTTTGAAGGAAGAAGGTATAAATGAAATGTTTATACCTTTTTTAGTTGGTCTACAAGGACTCGAACCTTGAATTACAGAGCCAGAATCTGTTGTGTTACCATTACACCATAGACCATTGTGTATTGTGGGGCAAAGTTACGACTTTTTTTTGAATTACACAATAAAAAAAGCAACCAATTAAGATTGCTTTTTTCAAATAACTTTAAACTATAATAATATGATTAACCCAATTCAGAAGAATTTCTAAATTGTTGGTCTACAAGGACTCGAACCTTGAATAACAGAACCAAAATCTGCTGTGTTACCATTACACCATAGACCAATTCCCAATTGCGGTGCAAAGGTACAACTTTTTTTTGAATCTGCAAGTTTTTTGAGAAAAAAAATAAAAAAAATCTTGTTCAAAATTATTTAGGTCAATAAAATAAATATTCTTACCTTTGCTTCGTTTTTTTAAAAAGATAAAAATGGAGCTACAGAAACATTTTGATAAGTATAATCTCATTACAGGTTGGAGTGTCTTTTTTATAGCCTTACTAACATATATTAGTACTGTGGAGCCCACTGTAAGTTTCTGGGATTGTGGAGAATATATAGCTACTTCAGCGAAGTTAGAAGTAGGGCATCCCCCAGGAGCACCTTTCTTCCAGATGGTAGGGGCTTTCTTTGCTTCCTTTTCTCCCTCACCTGAGAAAACAGCTTTCTTTGTGAATCTTATTTCAGTATTCTCAAGTGCTTTTACGGTATTATTTTTATATTTTATCATCGTAAATCTTACAAAGAAACTCATTTTAAGCAAGGAAGCTACCCTTTCTCAAGGAAGTGCAATTGCCTTATTAGGGAGTGGAGTAGTAGGAGCACTAGCTTATGCTTTTTCAGATAGTTTTTGGTTCAATGCGACTGAAGCAGAGGTATATGCAATGGCAATGCTCTTTATGTCAGCAATGTTCTGGTTAGGGCTTAAGTGGACAGATAATCTGGATTCTCCACGGGGCGATAAGTGGTTACTCCTTATATCACTTACTGTGGGGCTTTCCTTTGGCGTCCATTTTATGGCGTTATTGACTATTCCAGCCATAGGAATGCTCTATTTCTTCCAGTCTCACTTTAAGAAGACTTTCTGGAACTTTATTATAGCTAATATTCTGTCTATTTCTATTCTATTATTGATATTTAAGCTGATACTTCCTTATACATTAGCTCTTTTTGGCTATTCAGAAGTGTTTTTTGTAAATGAATTAGGCTTACCTTTTAACTCTGGGACTATTTTTGTAGGAATTATACTGATTATTTTCTTTGTTTTTGTACTGAATTATAGTAAAAAGAAGCAAAGACCTCTTCTACAGACAGCTACACTGTGCTTATTATTCATTTTTATTGGTTTTTCTTCTTGGTTAATGATTCCTATCCGAGCCAATGCAGGTACAGTAATTAATGAAAATAGTCCTACCGATGCCCGCTTGCTTTTGGCTTATTATAACTTAGAACAATATCAAAAAACATACCTTTTCAAGGGGCCTATGTATACCGATATGTTTGCACCTACTATTGATTATATAGATGAGAAGCCTAAGTATGAGCGTGATTATAAGGCAGGAAAATATATCATTGTTAATAATTATAAAGATGCTTTGGAGGCACCTAATCCCGAGCACGTAGGACTTCTGCCTCGTATGTGGAGTAGTGAGCACGCAGCTAACTATATGATTCTTACCTCTCCAGTGAAATATACAATTGACCCTGAATATTATGGGGAACAGGAGACAAGCCTTATTAATAGAGAGCTTCAGGCAAGCCTTATGAAGGGTGATTACGAGCGTTATACCCAGATTCTGCGTACTTATCAGGATAAATTTATTGTGGAAAAGCCTTCTTTCTTCGATAACTTATGGTTTATGTTCCGCTATCAGTTTGATTATATGTATGTTCGCTACTTTATGTGGAACTTTGTGGGGCGTCAGGATGATATCCAAGGAAAGATGTTCAATAATCACGGGAATTGGATTTCAGGAATTTCTTTTATTGATGAATGGCATACAGGTTATCCTCAGTCCAATTTGCCTTCCGATGACTTAAATAATAGAGGTAGAAATACCTATTTTTTCCTTCCTCTACTATTAGGATTAGTGGGGCTCTTCTTTCAATATAACAAAAGCCAACGCCAATGGTGGGTAGTATTTATCTTATTCTTATTCACGGGCTTAGCCTTGAAGGTATATCTTAATGAACGTCCTTTTGAACCACGAGAAAGGGACTATGCCTTGGTAGGTTCTTTCTTTACCTTCGCCATATGGATAGGAATGGGAGTATATGGACTTTATTCTCTCCTGAGGGAGAAAATAACGGCGAAGCTTCTTGCTCCAGTGGTGGTTATAGTGTGCCTTTTGGTAGTACCTGGTCGTATGCTGGCAGAGAACTGGGATGATCATAACCGTTCAGGACGTTATACAGCTAGAACTTTGGCAAAGAGTTATCTGGATTCGGTGTCCAAAGACAATGGAGCAATGATATTCTCTATAGGAGATAATGATACTTTCGGGATGTGGTATATGCAGGAAGTAGAGCACTATCGTACTGATGTAAGGGTAATTAATACCTCTCTTTTGGGAACCGATTGGTATATAGATCAAATGAAGCGCAAAGCCTATACCAGTGATCCTATCCCCTCTGAACTAGTACATTCTCAGTATGCTTATGGGGTACGGGATGCAATTTATTTCCAAAAAAGAACAGATAATATATATCTCATTAAGGACTTTATGGAGTGGGTGAAAAGTGATGATCCTAAGAAAAAAATGAAGATTAAGCGTGAAGGAGAGAATAAACATATTCTCTACTCTAGCTACCCAACTAATAAAATCCGTATTCCTGTCAATAAAGAAAATGTATTGGCTAGTGGTATTGTAAAGCCTGAAGATGCAGATAAAATAGTTGAATATATTGATATTACCCTTCCTTATGGAATGGGGAAAAATCGCTTGCTAATGCTTGATATAATCGCTAATAATGATTGGAAACGTCCTATTTACTTTACAGGAGGTAGTTATAGTGATGATGAATATATCTGGATGCGAGATTACCTCCAACTAGATGGACTTGCTTACAAGCTCGTACCTATTAAGACGCCTATAGATAAGGAAAATCCTTATGATATGGGGCGTATTGATACCGATCTGATGTATGACATTGTTAATACTTGGGATTGGGGAAATATGGACAATCCTCATATCTATCACGATCCAGAAACTCGCCGTAATAGCATCGTATTCCGAAGTAATCTGGCACGCCTTACCGAGGCACTTATAAATGAGGAGAAAATAGAGAAAGCTAAGCATATCCTTGACCTAGCAATGAAGCGTATCCCAGTGAATCATTTTGGATATTATTTTTCTATAGAACCTTTTATTGCGGGTTATTATCAGGTGAATGAGCCTGAGAAGGCACGTAAAATATTCCTAGAGGTAGCTCAGAAATATCAGGAACGATTGGAGTATTATCTGACCCTTTCCAGAGGTGATTTTCAGGCATTGTATGAGGATCTTTCGCGAGACTTGACCCGATATAGAAGCCTATTACTGATTCTTTCGGAAGAGGATGAAAAATTTTCACAACAACAGGAACAAGTGTTTGATTCCTATATAGATAAGCTCACCCACCTTGCTAGGCGTTATGGACTTCTACAACAGCAAGCGCCTCAGCAAGCACCTCCTTCGGAAGAAACTTCTTCCAATGAGCAGGAATAATAATCAAAAGAGGCTAACTTATAAAGTTAGCCTCTTTCTAGGTTTAAAAAAGAGTTCTTACTTTGCTTTATTTTGTGAAATAAATAGTTTTTTTATTTCTGAAAAAGCTATATTTTTGCACCTCAAATAAGCACTATGGCAGAAAAACACCATTACAAAGGACTTACCGATGCGCAAGTTCTTGAAAGTCGTGCCAAACACGGCGAAAACTCTCTTTCATCAGTAGAGGGTGAACCTCTTTGGAAGCAATTCTTAGAGAAATTTACTGACCCTATTATCATTATTTTGTTGGTAGCCCTTGTTTTTTCATTTGGGGTATCTGCCTATGAATTTACGGTACACAATGTGGGTATTAGCGCTTTCTTAGAGCCTGTAGGTATCCTCTTTGCTGTACTTTTGGCTACTGGAGTGGCTTTCTATTTTGAACAGAAAGCTAACAAACAATTTGAAATCCTCAATCAAGTAAACGATGAAATTTACTATAAAGTAATTCGCAATGAACGCATTACCCAAGTGCTCAAAAAAGATATTGTAGTAGGTGATGTGGTTATCTTAGAAACAGGAGAAGAGGTGCCAGCCGATGGAGAACTTCTTGAAGCTGTATCGTTGCATGTGAACGAATCGACGCTTACGGGAGAGCCTATGGTACACAAAACTACCAATCCTGCCGATTTTGAAGCTGAAGCTACTTACCCCTCTAACTACATCTGTCGCGGGACTTCAGTATCCGATGGACACTGTATTTTTGAGGTGAAAAAAGTGGGTGATGCTACCGAATACGGTAAAGTGTTTGAAGGTGTACAGATAGACAATAGCGTAAAAACCCCGCTCAACGAGCAGTTAGACCATTTGGCAGAAATGATTACCAAAATCAGTTATGCAATAGCTGCTTTGGTGATTGTAGGTCGCCTTATCGTGTATTTCACCAGTGCTGACCATAGTTTAGACACAATCGACTGGGTATCGTTTGGAGGTTACCTACTCAACACCGTGATGATTGCCATTACCGTAGTAGTAGTAGCCGTGCCCGAAGGCTTGCCAATGAGTGTTACCCTCAGTTTGGCATATAGTATGCGCAGTATGATGGCTACTAACAACCTCGTGCGCAAGATGCACGCTTGTGAAACGATGGGAGCTACTACCGTGATTTGTACTGACAAAACGGGTACGCTCACCCAAAACCAAATGACCATCTACGAAACTTTTTTCAACGCGGGTACCGATGAGAAACTTATAGCCGAATCTATGGCGGTGAACTCTACCGCTTATCTCGATTTCACCGATAAAGATAAACCCAGCGTATTGGGTAACCCTACCGAAGGGGCTCTCCTCTTGTGGCTCTACGGCAAAGGCACTAACTACTTGCCGATACGCGAAGAGAGCGAGGTATTACAACAACTCACCTTCTCTACCGAACGCAAGTATATGGCTACTTTGGTACAATCGCCTACCCTTGGCAAACCTATGTTGTACGTAAAAGGAGCCCCTGAAATTGTAATGACTTTCTGCCACGAAGGCGGTAAATTCCTTTCTGATATTTCACAAGCCGATTTTGAAGCTAAACTCTTGCAATACCAAAACCAAGCGATGCGCACTATCGGTTTTGCGTATAAAGTGATTGACGACCCTAAAGCAATTATCTCAGAAAACGGCAAGCTCGTAGTAAACGGCTTGCATTTTATAGGTATCACTGCCATATCTGACCCTGTGCGCCCTGATGTACCTGCTTCTATTGAAGAATGTATGCACGCAGGCATTCAGGTGAAGATTGTAACTGGAGATACCCCTGGCACCGCAAGAGAAATCGCTCGCCAAATACGTTTGTGGGACGATACTTGCACCGACCGCAACCAGATTACCGGCGTAGAGTTTGCAGCAATGAGCGATGTCGAACTTTTAGACCGCATAGGCGACCTACGTGTGATTTCACGCGCACGTCCGCTTGACAAAGCTCGCTTAGTAAACCTACTCCAACAAAAAGGTGAAGTAGTAGCTGTAACCGGTGATGGTACTAACGACGCTCCCGCCCTCAAAGCTGCGCAAGTAGGTCTTTCAATGGGTGATGGAACCTCAGTAGCTAAAGAAGCCTCAGATATCACCATTTTGGACAACTCATTCAGCAGTATTGGTAAAGCCGTAATGTGGGGGCGCTCGCTTTATTTGAACATTCAGCGTTTTATCCTCTTCCAGATGACCATCAACGTAGCAGCGTGTATCATCGTGCTTATTGGGGCTTTCTTAGGGGTAGAATCACCGCTTACTGTAACCCAAATGCTTTGGGTGAACCTCATTATGGACACCTTTGCTGCTTTGGCGTTAGCATCATTGCCACCAAGCAACCGCGTGATGAACGACAAACCACGTGCGCGTGGCGCTAATATCATCAGCTCTCC
>NZ_CAURLX010000056.1:0-10492 GCF_963525585.1 uncultured Capnocytophaga sp.
CATATAGGGGCTGTAACCAAGCAAAAGAGTAATAGGAAGTGTTTCATTGTGTTTTACTTTATTTATCTCCCTCCATTTTTCTTTCTTCTAAGGTTTCTCGGAGGAATGGCAGCTCACTATCTGTATCATACATAAGAAACCAACTAAGATCTTTTAAACCAAGGTATTCCTCTGGTATCTTGAGCAAAAGCTCTCCATCCTTTCGTGAGGGATAAGGTCCATCCTTTTGGGTTCGTATAAAATATTTTCCATTGGAGATATAATCAGGATAGATATATTCCTGCGCTACCCACTGACCATCTATCCACTTATATTTGTACAAACCAACTACCCCTGAGAAGCCTGTTTGTACCCCTCGCACTACCTGCTCTTTTGGGAAAAAATCAGCATTCTCAAATTCATAACGCTCAGAAAAAGTCGCCGTCTTAGGATCAAACAAATAGATATAAGTAGGATTGTAATTAAGTGCTCCTGTACCAGACCACGTTATAGAAAGATCATTGATTCCATCTCCATTGACATCAAAAATAGAATCTTTTGCAAACTCCATCCAAGAGCTTATATAAGAGAATTTCTTCCTGAAAGTATGATTTTGCTCTATCTTATATACTTCTATCAACCTATCTTCCCAAGTGCTATTGACAACTACATAGGGTTGTTGGTCAAAGAACTTACCTACCTTGATTATCGTTTCAGAAATAGGTAATGTATCACTATAGCTATAAGAATAGGTCAAATCCTCCCCTTTGTAGAGTGTATCCACTCGCTGCAAGGCTTCTCTCATCATCTCTACAAGCTGTGGATCTACCCATATATCTTTCTCTTCTACATCTCCAGCAGAGGTGGTCTTTATACTATCTTGCAAGATAGTAATCCCCTGTTGCTCTTTCCCTGATTGCTCTCTACAAGCAAATAAACATAGACAGATCCCATATAAAAGAAATACTTTTTTCATTGTTATATTTGTTGACGGCTATTTTTCCCTTTTATTACTTGCTATTATATGCTTTATATCCTGATCCAATTGCTTAATGCTCTGAAAATGTTCTATTTCTCGTTGATGTTCTTTATAGCGTGTATACTCTTGGGTTGTCCTCATATGATAAGGTTTAACAATTACAAATTAGTGACCAGTGGCCAAAAACTGACCACTGGTCATTAACCTCTAAAAATTACTTTATCTTACTCTTAAGCTCTTCTAACATTTGGATTTGTTCTTTGACAGTAGCGGTATCTGTAAGTTTTTTCTTTTGAGCAATCCCTTCGTCTAACATTTTTGCTAAATCCTGCTTTACTTTTTCCTCATTTTCCTCTTGGGTATAATCCTTGAGAGCTTGTTTCACCTGTTGAACAAGGGAGGTATTATCCAAGCTCATTGCCCAGAGATAGGCTTTCTTGAAATCAGAGGCTCTTTGAGGCTCATCCTCTACAAGGAAAGAGTAATTGACTAAGTAAGGCATCATCGAAGGGAGGTATTTGTCCATTTTGTACTGGGTAATGACACTGACAAATCCTAAGAGCTGATCACCCTCAAGGTCAGCTGGGTTCGCCTTTTCTAAGAACTGCTTAGCACGGCTGGGATTGGTTCGTGCAATCCCATCAAGAGCGGCATTTTTAATAGCTGCTGAAGGAACAGTAAGTGCTTTTTCATACAGAGCAGTGTAGCGCTTATCTTCTTGGTTGTTCAAGACCCAGATAGCGGCAGCACGAGCGAGATTCTCAGGGTCAGAAGTAGCGATTTTCTCTACCAGAGCTAAGTCCTTTTTGGTGAGCTGATAACCTTCAAGGAGTTCCAGAGCAGCCTTGCGTATCTTGAAATAAGGGTCGCGTAGGGCGGCTAAGACCACCTCTTTGCCCTTGCCTGCTTCCAAATAGGAAATGGCTTCTAAGCGACTTTTCAACTCAGGGGCGTGCTGTATCTGGAAGAGGTATTCCTTAATTGTTTTAGGGTATTGTTCTTCCATCACTACCACTCCTTCAGGGTTGATATTCACCAAGGCAGGGGCTTTGCTCACTGCAAAGGTAAAGGCATTTTCCTGACGAGCATTCACCCATACTGTATGGCGGATAGGCTTGTTATCTTGGTAGATATCAATATCCAAAGGAAACTGAAAAAACAAGTCTTCACTCTGTAGCTGAGTGATTTTTACTGTAAGTAGTTTTTTGGAAGTATCATAGTGTTTTTCTACCTTTACAGTAGGATTTCCATAGCCAAAGTACCATTGGTTAAAGAACCAGCTAAGGTCTTTTCCACTTATCTTCTCAAAGGAAAGGCGTAGCTGATGGGCTTCTCCATTGCTGTATGCGTATGTTTTGAGATAGTCAGTAATAGCCTGAAAGAACGCCTCATCGCCAAGGTAGTGGCGAAGCATATGTAGGATAGCTCCTCCTTTGTTATAGGAGACCATATCGAACATATCATCAGTGGAAGTATAGTTAAAACGCACCAAGTCCTTCTTGAAATCATCAGGGCGCTGGTGGTACTGTTGGGTATTGTTGCGTAGGTGGTAGTCAGCGACATCTTTACCATATTTGTGAGCGAGCCAAAGGTATTCGCTATAGTTGGCAAAGGATTCATTAACGGTAAGGTTTGCCCAGCTTTCAGCAGTAACAAGGTCTCCGAACCAATGGTGTGCCAGTTCGTGGGCGATGATGTACTCCCAATAGTTCTGGTCATTAAGAGCTTCCTCACTTTGGTAGGCACTTTCCGAATGGCTTACGGCAGTGGTGTTCTCCATAGCTCCGGTAACAAAATCGCGTACAATAATCTGTGCGTATTTTGCCCAAGGATAGTCATAACCGAAACGCTCAGAGAAAAAAGTCATCATTTCAGAAGTATTCCCAAAGAGCTTCTTGGCAAGGGGTGCATAGTCCTTCTCTACATAGTATTCTACAGGTACTTTCCCTCGCCAAGGGGTGTCCTTCACTACGGCAAATTCACCTGCCCCCATAAAGAAGAGATAAGGAGCGTGGGGCTTATCCATCACCCAATAGTCAGTGCGTAGATTTCCGTTTTTCTGAGAGCTTTTCAAAAGTCCATTGGAAAGAGTAACAAAACTATCAGGAACTGTCATTTCAATCTCTTGAGTGGTCTTCTGATTGGGCTTATCAATGGTCGGGAACCAGCAGGAGGAACTTTCGGCTTCTCCTTGTGTCCATATTTGGCGGGGATAACCCTCTGGCTTACCTTCAGGATTGATAAAATAGAGCCCTTTTGTATCGGAAATAGACAGATTTCCGTTATTAGGCACTTTTTCGGGTTGGGCGGTATATTTTATATATACAGTATAGTTTTCATCTTTTTGATACTTCTTAGGAAGTTTGATATGTAGGAGATCGTCCCTATAGGTATAAGGGAGGTTTTGTAGCTTACCGTGTTGCTCAAGAGCTACTTGGTGGATAAGCATCGTTTTGGCATCAAGGATAAGACTATCCGAAGGATAGAAGAAAGGGGCTGCAGTGAGCCATTCTTCGCCATTTAGAGTTTGATTAGAAAAGTTAAAATCCACCTTAAGCTTGGTGTGTCTTAAAGCTGTTTTTTTCTCTGGAGTTGCACGATAGAAGTTTCTTCCTGAAGTATCTGTTTGTGCAAAAGCGTAGCCTGAAGCAAGAACGCTCATTAATAAGAGGGTTATTTTCTTCATCTGAAAAAGAATATTAAAAGCGCAAATATACATTTTTTTATTGTAACTTTGTGTCCATTTAACAAACCGCTTATGAAATATTTCTCTTACCTTACCTTCCTATGTTTCCCCTTTATAAGTATGGGGCAGACAGATACGCTTTCAGTAGTAGGAGAACCCCTACCTGAAATAAAACGAAGTGAGCCAGCCGACTTAGACAAAACCATCTCCAAAATATGGGAATTGGACAAAGAGGATCAGCGAGGTACTTTCCGATTCTTGGAATACCAGCCTATGTATGCCCTACCTTTTCGCTTTACTGACCGACCAACCGAACAGCCTATAAGCCTCAATCCTGAAAGACCTATTCCCGAGCGTCGCGATTATCAACATATGGAGATGAAGTTCCAAGTGAGCCTCAAAGCCAAGATTATGCAGGATGCTTTTGGAAAAGGTGATGTATGGGTAGCCTTTACCCAACAAGCGTATTGGCAGATGTACAATGGAGAGCTCTCTCGTCCCTTTCGTGAGATTAATTATGAGCCAGAACTGATTTTTACCTATCCTATGAACCTATCAGCAGGGAACTTTAAGCTCAAGATGTTGGGACTGTCCATCAACCACCAGTCCAATGGTAAGGAAGCTGCCCACTCCCGTAGCTGGAACCGCTTTATCCTTATGGTGGGAACCTCATGGGGAAATAGTATGATTTTTGCTCGGTTCTGGAAACGTTTTTCAGAAAAACCTATAGAGGATGATAATCCTGAGATAGAGAACTACATTGGTAGAAGTGAAGTACGAGTGGCGATTCCCTTCCGTAAGAATATCTTTTCTTTCACCGTTCGCAACAATCTGAATTTCAATCATAATAGAAGTCATATAGAACTTGGGTGGATATACCCCCTTAACCGAGACCTACGCTTAATATTACAAGCTTCTCACGGTTATGGTGATTCTCTGATTGACTATAATTAGCAGACTATCCTAGGAGTAGGATTCACCTTCCTTAACTTATAACAAAAAAAGCGGGACATTGCCCGCTTTTTACTTCTTTTTTTATATTAATAAGTATATTCTTGAGTGTAGTCTAAAGTCTCCGCTCCATTGTCATCCTGAGTATACCTTTTTTTCTCTTTTACATAGCCTTTTTCATTGTAAATATAGGCATTTCTATAAACATTTTGGCTACCATTAGGAGTATGTCGCACTTTTTCAGTAAGAACATTGTTTTTTGAAAAACTGATATCTAAAAAGTAATCAGGGTTTAGCTTTTGAATTAGCTTCTGAGCATTAGCATTAGGCTTATCATCATAAGTATATTCCTTAAGAACAACTCCTGATTTTTCTACTTTTATTAGGTTTTCATTCTCTATAGTATAAACCTTAGAACTCAATTCATTACCGGTTTTAACCCCTTGTGCATCTCTGATATAAGTGTTAGTATTCACTGTAATCTGGTTACCTGCATAATTGAATTCATCTTCTGTAACTCGTGTTTTAGGTCCTTCATTGCTACTTAAGGGCTCTTCAATTACCTTTTTCCTTAGCTGGCTTCCTTCATAAGTATAGGTAGTGATAGTACTTCTTGTATTTCCCTCATAAGTTTGAGTAGTTTTGGTAAGCTTTCCACCTTCATATTGATATTCTTCTGTATATTTTTCTCTTCCAGATACATGAGTCGTCTTTTGAGGAAGCTCTCCATTATAAGTTAGTGTCTGTTGGGTACGTCTAGTTCCTCCCGTTACTTCATATTCAATTGCTTCAAAGTAAAGAATCTTTCCTCCCTGAATGGTGTAATTAGTCTCGTGCTCTACTCTTCCAGAGGGTGATTTTGCAACTATTTTCTTAGGAAATGTACCTTCTGCAATGTAGGTATTGTTATCATCTCCTGATTTGCTACAGCTTACCAAAGCTGTAACTGCCAAAAGGCTTGCTAATAATTTCTTCATTATTATATGGTTTTGAAATATGGGGCAAAGATATTACTTTTTTCGTATTTATAAAAATATTTTTTTATAATTTTCATTTCAAAAGAAAAAACTTTGACTCACAAAATAAAAAGTAAAATATTCTACAAAAAGAAAAGACTATCCTTTTTGGGGATAGCCTCTTCTGTTAAAAAGTCAATATTTATTCTGTCTTAAGGTATAACCAACCTGTTTTCTCTTGGCGGTTGCCCTTCAAGTCAGTATATTCCAGTAAGTAGTAGTAGGTTCCCTGTGGAAGTTTCGTATCCTTACTTACCGTAGCGCGTCCGTTAGAAATTCCTACAAATGGTTCCCTATTGCCATATCGCTCCTTCTCATATACCAATACACCCCAGCGGTTGAAGATTCTCAGTACATTATCCGGATAATATTCTATGCCCTCTATCACAAAACCATCATTCTTACCATCTCCATTCACCGAAATACCATTATGGAATACCAACGGAATCTCATTCGATACTACTATCGTAACCACTGCTTCCTTATAGTTATTCCTATCTGAAACCTGACTGATACGATATTTCACTATATAACGTCCCGAAGGTGTTCCCGCTGGAATCGATATATCTCCATTCCCTGACAATTCTACTCCCGTAAGTCCGCCCTCATTTACTATAGTCAATTCTACCAAAGTAGGGTCGCTAATAGGCGCACCTGAAAGTTTATCCGTTCCTCCTACATTATTCGTAAGTACATTGCCTACTACTGTCTTATGGGACGATGGTACCGGAGTCGATGAAAAATCATCATCATTCGCTTCCAAACTATCGTGAAGCTTGATATAAGCTATTGCTCTCTCACATTCTGTAGGGGCATCCTTCTTACAAATCTCATAGGTATAGGTATAGTTTCCATTAGGGGTTCCTGATGCAATGGTAATGGTGCCATCTGCATTCATTGTCAGTCCTGGATGGCTCGCTGTACCTGGTGTCAAGTTCACATCATCTGTTGGAGATGGGTTACGCTTATCTCCTACTTGGTCGTTCTTCAGTACACTCTCCGTTGTAAGGGTTCTATTATTAGGATTGCCAAATTCAAACACATCATCTGCCGCAACAAAGTCTGATACAATAATCGTTGCCTTTGCACTCGCTGCATTGGATGAGTTCGTCTTATCCACAATTGTATAATAGTACTCATAAGTACCTGCGGTAAGTCTTGGCAAGCCTTGAGGCTGTGGCAATACTGAGATACGTCCGTCCTCATTCCTTTGGAAGTGGTCTGTAAGGCTAGGACGACCATTGGTTCGTTCTATATTCACCTGATTAGGGCTTACTGGGCTTCCGTTAAGAATATCATTATTCAAGATACTTGGTGTCAAGCCTCCTAAGGTACCTACCTTCCAAGGTCCATCATCGTGGGCTTCAATAGTTCTTCCATTTACAGTAATCTTCACCTTAGCCGTATCACAAGTAGTGGTTCCTCCTGCTACACAGATTTGGTAGGTAACTTCGTAAGTACCTGGAGTGGCTGTATTAGGCACTTTCAATTTGCCTGTAGTAGCATCTGCTGTAAGTCCTGTAAGACCACCGTTGTTTGGAATAGTGATATCCACATCTGTTGGCGATACTGGGTTACCATTCAAGCGGTCATTGCTTAGTACTTCTACTTCGCCTCCCTTAGCTACTGAGGTATCTGGATCATCATTCGCAACTATTGTTGGTATTACTGTAATCTTCACCTTAGCGGTATCACAAATATTGCTATGTGCCTTATCACAGATCTTATAGGTTACTTCGTAAGTACCTGGGGTAGCTGTATTAGGCACTTTTAATTTGCCTGTACTTGAATCTACAATAAGTCCTGTAAGACCACCATTGTTTGGAATAGTGATATCCACATCCGTTGGTGCTACTGGGTTACCATTCAAGCGGTCATTAGGAAGGATATCTACCGTTCCGCCCTTAGTTACTGAAGTATCTGGGTCGTCATTAGCATCAATAGTTGGAGTTGATGCTGTATCTCCAGTTACAGTAATCTTCACCTTAGCGGTATCACAAGGCTCTGTTGCTCCTCTTACACAGATTTGGTAAGTTACCTCATAAGTACCTGGTGTAGCATTATTTGGAACCTTAATCTTACCTGTACTTGAATTTATTGTTACTCCTGTAAGACCACCATCTACAGGGATTGTGATATCCACATTGGTAGGAGTGGCTGGATTACCATTTACCCTATCATTATGAAGTATATTCACTTCACCCCCTTTAGCCACTGAAGTATCTGGATCATCATTCGCATCAATAGTTGGGGTTGATGCTGTATCTCCAGTTACAGTAATCTTCACCTTAGCTGTATCACAAGGCTCTGTTGCGCCTCTTACACAGATTTGATAAGTTACCTCGTAAGTACCTGGGGTCGCATCATTTGGAACCTTAATCTTACCTGTAGATGGATCTACTGTAAGGTTGGTAAGACCTCCATTATTTGGAATAGTAATATCTACATTGGCAGGGATGGCTGGATTGCCATTTACCCTATCGTTATGGAGTATATTCACTTCTCCGCCCTTAGCCACTGAAGTATCAGGATCATCATTTGCCACTATCGTTGGCGTTGTACTTCCTGTTACTATAATCTTCACCTTAGCGGTATCACAAGTAGTAGTGCCTCCTGCCACACAGATTTGATAAGTAACTTCATAAGTACCTGGGGTGGCTGTATTAGGCACTTTGAGCTTGCCTGTAGTAGCATCTGCTCTAAGTCCTGTAAGACCACCATTGTTCGGTATAGTGATATCTACATCTGTTGGTGCTACTGGGTTACCATTCAAGCGGTCGTTGTTTAGCACTTCTACTTCGCCTCCCTTAGCTACTGAAGTATCTGGATCATCATTGGCTACGATGGTTGGTGTTGGTGCTGTATCTTCAGTTACAGTGATCTTCACCTTAGCTGTATCACAAGGGCTGATAGCTCCTCTTACACAGATTTGGTAGGTTACCTCGTAAGTACCTGGGGTTGCTGTATTTGGCACTTTGATCTTACCTGTGGTAGGATTTATAGTTACCCCTGTGAGTCCTCCTTCAATTGGGATTGTAATATCCACATTGGTAGGAGTAGCAGGATTACCATTTACCCTATCATTATGAAGTATATTCACTTCTCCACCTTTAGCTACTCTAGTTTCTGGATCGTCATTGGCATTGATAGTAGGTGTTGGAGTTGTATCTTCTGTTATAGTGATCTTCACCTTAGCGGTATCACAAGGTACTGTTGCTCCTCTTACACAAATTTGGTAAGTAATCTCATAAGTACCAGGTATGGCATCATTAGGTACTCTGAGCTTACCTGTGGTCAGGTTTGTTGTTACTCCTGTAAGACCACCATCAGCTAGGATTGTGATATCCACATTGGTAGGAGTGGCTGGATTTCCATTGACTCTATCGTTATAGAGTATATTTACTTCACTACCTCTGGTTACTCTAGTTTCAGGATCATCATTGGCTTCTATAGTATCAGTAACATCATTTATTACTATAATTTTTACCTTAGCCGTATCACAAGGTGATGCTATACCTCTTACACATATTTGATAAGTTACTTCATAAGTACCTGGTAATGCGTTATTGGGAACCTTAATCTTACCTGTAGCAGGATCAGCTGTAACTCCTGTAAGATTACCATCGCCTACGATAGTTATATCTACATTAGCTGGAGTTGCAGGATCACCATTTACACGATCGTTAGTAAGTACTTCTACTACGCCTCCTTTAATAACTGAAGTATCGGGATCATCATTGGCATTGATTGTTGGTGTAGCATCTGGTGTTACAGTAATTTTCACTTTAGCCGTATCACAAGGAGCCATAGCGCCTCTTACACAGATTTGGTAAGTTACCTCATAAGTTCCTGGAGTTGCATTATTTGGCACCTTAATCTTACCTGTAGCTGAATTTATAGTTACTCCTGTAAGCCTTCCTTCATCTGGAATAGTAATATCGACATTGGTAGGAGTAGCAGGAATACCATTCACCCTATCATTATGAAGTATATTCACTTCCCCACCCTTAGCTACTGAGGTATCAGGATCATCATTCGCCTCAATAGTAATAGGTGGTTCTATTACTTTAATCTCTGCAATAGTACTCTTCACAGTACCACACTCACTTGTTACCTCTACCCAATAGAAGAGACTCCCTACAGTATCGGTAGGAGGAATATAGGTAGTGCTATTTTCTCCTACCTCAGTACCTCTTGTATAGTTATTATCTGTATTTTTATACCATTTATAAATAAGAGTTCCTTCGCCTGTTGCTGTTATAGTAAGAGCAGTCGCTGTTACGTCTTTTATATAAGTCGCCCCTACTGGATTTGTAGTAATCACAGTAGCTGCTTTCTGAGCTTTGATTTCAAAACTATCTGAAGCCACCGATTCACAATCCGTATTCTTAGCTGTAATAGTATAAGTACCTACTGAAAGTCCTGTAATTTCATGACTTGTTGTGTCTACTGTAAGTTCCTCTGTTCCATTCCAATAGGTTTGTCCTGCTACATAGTTGCTAATGACCACCTTGGTAGGTGCTGTACAGCTTTCAGTCGTCAATGTAAGAGTTGGCTTAGCTGGAACTGGTTTCTGGGCTTTGATTTCGAAACTATCTGAAGACACCGATTCACAATCCGTATTCTTAGCTGTAATAGTATAAGTACCTACTGCAAGACCTGTAATTTCATGACTTGTCGTATCTACTGTAAGTTGCTCTGTTCCATTCCAATAGGTTTGTCCTGTTACATAGTTGCTAATAACCACTTTAGTAGGTGACTCACAAGTTTCTGCTGTAAGAGTAAGCTTTGGCTTAGCTGGAACTGATTTCTGGGCTTTGATTTCAAAACTATCTGAAGACACCGATTCACAATCCGTATTCTTAGCTGTAATAGTATAAG
>NZ_CAURLX010000057.1:0-10366 GCF_963525585.1 uncultured Capnocytophaga sp.
AGGAAACGTATAATAAAGAGAGTGAAGATGATATAAAGGCTATTTTGCAAATAGAGCTGAAAAAAGATAAGAAAGATCAAGTAATGAAACTTATCTTTGGGGATAATAATTTAGAAATACTTAATAAATAAATGGGAACATTATTTAACCAAGATCCAAGGTATCTTTTAAACGTTCAAGAAATCATAGATGATATAATAGTCAGCTTGAAAAAAATTACAAAAGAGGAGAAGCTAACAACAGAACAGGCACTGAAGATATACGAATTAGCTCTTTATAGACAAAGGAGTTTCTTCTACAAAGATGATGGCGACAGAAAAGATGAGCAATTAAAAGGATTTGGAGATATTCTTGTAGAAATTAGGGATATATTAGATAATGCTTATAGAGAAGATAAGTAAATAAAAATGGATTTTTTGGAAAAAGCAGTAGTAATTGTAGGAGGATCTCTTACAATTTTAGGTATTTTATTTAAAGCTGGTCATTGGGTATATTCTATTTTTGACAAACAAAAAGAAAGAATATCAGAATTAGAGAAAAAGGTAATAGAAGTAAAAACTGAAATGGACTTATTGGAACAAATATTACCTACACTAAATCAAATAATTGAGGACTACAATAAAAAACGAAAAAAATGACAGAAGAACAATATCAGGAATTATATACATTGAACAAAAAGATAAATGAAGGGAGAGCAACAAAGCAGGAACAAGAACTTTATGTTAGAAAATTAAAAGAAGCTAATGTCATCACTCAGGAACAATATAACAATTATGAAACCCAAAATGATAATACTGATTTATTAAAGGCAATACTTTTAGTAGGAGCTTTTGCGTTAATAGCTTATTTAATTGTAAAAAATAACGAATAGTATTTCCTATGTTATTAATACTAAATATTTAAGTTATGTTTTTATCAAGTACATTATCCTTTTTGTATAGCTTCAATAACAGAAGTATTCACAAAGCGAAGCTACCGCAATAGTCCTTAATGAGAAGACAAAGAAGATCTTTCAGTATATGGAAAAGTTTGTATTCAACCTAAAGAAAGAACACCAGTTTATATTCTAACCGCTATTGCATAAAAACTTTTTATGCACAAAGAAAAAAGTATGCAGTTTTTATGCAGAATTAGAGTTGTAAATCAATGAGTTATAAGCCTGCATACGAATCATAACATTTTTACTATATATTTATAAGTGTAAGTGTAAAAAAGTATATATAATAAGAGAAAACGGAGGTAATTTGCTCCAAATTTGCGCCAAACAACGCCAAAAATGTAAGGAAATAGAGAATAACAAATATTGGTATTCAATTAGTTACGTTTGATAGTTTTCGGGAAATTCTCCCTGAATGGCTACAGAATATGGTCAAAAAAGGACAAAAACAAGAATAAAACTAAGTGAATTTTAATGGTATTTTACTAACAACAATTTTATAGTGATGAAAAAGAAAAATTGGTTAATCGTAGGAATATTGGCTGTAGTAACGTTCCTCTTAGGAATGCTTGCCAATTCAATAATGGGAAGAAAAGCTGAAACGGAGATGATCTCTACTTCTCCAACCGCTAATTTCCAACAGTTCGAGAGTAGAAACGAAATGTGGGGCAAGTACTACCCTCGCCAGTATGATGCTTGGGAGCAAACTGCCGACACTACTTTCCGCTCTAAGTATATGAGCAGTGACAATGATGACCTCCTTGCTTTGCGTCCTGAAATGGTCATACTCTGGGCAGGTTATGCTTTCTCTAAGGAATATACAGCTCCTCGTGGGCATATGCACACTATTGAGGATGTTACTAACACCCTTAGAACCGGTTCTCCTACCGATTCTACACACTCTCCTCAGCCTGGTACTTGTTGGACTTGTAAAAGCCCCGATGTGCCTCGACTAATGGAAAAAGTAGGATTAGAGAATTATTATAGTGCTCCTTGGGATAAGTGGGGTAGCGAAATTGTAAATCCACTAGGATGCGCTAACTGTCACGATCACAAGACTATGAACCTTACCATTACACAACCTGCATTGGTAGAGGCTTTCAACCGACAAGGTAAAGATATTTCTAAGGCTACTCACCAAGAAATGCGTACTCTTGTATGTGCACAATGCCACGTGGAATACTACTTCAAAGGAGATAAAAAGTACTTGACTTTCCCTTGGGATAAAGGAACTACAGTAGATGATATTGAAAAATATTATGACGAATCAGGATGGACAGACTATGTACATTCTGTGAGCCGTACCCCTATCCTTAAAGCACAACACCCTGATTATGAAATCTGGAAAATGGGTATCCACGGACAAAGAGGCGTTTCCTGTGCTGACTGCCATATGCCTTATAACACCCAAGGAGGCGTAAAAGTAACAGACCACCACATCAGTAGCCCTTTGCGTAATGTAAGTGCTAGTTGCCAAACTTGCCACAGACAAAGTGAAGATGAACTGAAAAAGAACGTATTCGAACGCCAAGAAGTTATCTTCGGTTTGCGTATCAAGCTTGAAAAAGAATTGGCAAAAGTTCACTTCAAAGCTAAACACCTTTGGGATAATGGGGCTACAGAAGAACAAATGAAACCTATCCTTTCCCTTATCAGAAGAGCTCAATGGCGTTGGGACTTTGCTCACTCTTCTCACGGATCTGTATTCCACGCACCTATGGAATCACAACGTATTCTTTCTGATGGTATGATTTATGCTATGGAAGCTGAAAATGCTCTAGATGTTCTTAAAGAAAAACTTCATATCACAGCACCTTTTGTAATGCCTGATATCAGTACCAAAGAAAAAGCTCAGAAAGAAATAGGATTAGATATTCCTAAAGAAGAAAAAGCTAAAAAAGAATTCCTTAAAAATATAGTTCCTAAGTGGATTAAAGAAGCTAAAGAAAAAGGACTTTTGGTAACACAACGATAAAAAACTTCCTTAACTATAGAGACGCACAAAAATGCGTCTCTATATGTATAAAAACAAGACTTATTACATTCCTATAAAATTAAAATTCCTCAATGAACCAAAATCAATATCGTTATGCGAGCTATATAGCCCTTACTTCTCTTATATTGGGCTTTATACTGCAATTTTCCTTAGGAAGTATCTCCAAAAGCTGGTTTAGCTTTCCTTATAATATTTTTGCTGGATTTGCTTTCCTTATTATCTCTACCTCTATCTTTTTTATTTTCAAGAAAAAGCCCTTCACACAGCTCCACTCTTCGGCTCCTTTTGCCATTGTTACGGTAGCTACTCTAGGGTTCCTCACTATAGGCTTAGGGAGTATCCATTATGACCCCCAAGTCTCTCCCAATGCTTTTCTTTCTCGCCTAGGGCTGGAGGATCTTACCAAGACTTGGTACTTTGCATTGATATTCTTTATGGCACTAACCAACCTATGGTTCTCCGTTCTGAAGCGTTCTTTAGTATATCAGTCTAAAAATATCCCTTTCTTACTGAATCATTTTGGCTTATGGCTAGTAATGTTTGCCGGCGTATTAGGACAAGGAGACATTGCGCGCCTGAAGATGACCTTACAGAAGGACAAAGTAGAATGGCGTGCTACCGATGAAAAAGGCAATATAGTAGAACTACCCATTGCCCTAGAACTCAAAGAATTTAGTATTGATATTTACCCTAACAAACTATTTATCATTGATACCTTAGGCAATTCCCTTCCCAAGAACAAACCTATAGGCTTTATGCTAGAGAAAGAAGGAGAAAGTGCTACCCTACTGGACTGGAAAATCACCTTACACCAATACCTAGAAAAGGCTATCCCTGACACCGATAGCACTTATGTGAATCATACAATGTGGGGGGCTACCAATGCGGCCTATGTAACCGTAGAACACCTCCCTACCCATAAGAAACAGACCGAATGGATTTCTGCAGGTAACTTCCAACTTCCTCCAAGAGCCATTGATCTTGACCCTGAACATACCTTAGTAATGGCTCCTCCTGAAGCTAAGAGATTCCAATCTGAAGTCCTTATTTATGAACAAGGTAAAGAAGATATCATCCGTCAGGAAAAAATAGAAGTCAATCATCCTATAGAGGTGGGAGGCTGGAGAATATACCAAGTAAGCTATGATGAACCTATGGGGCGTTGGTCAGAGCGAAGTGTCGTTGAGCTCATCTCTGATCCTTGGCTTCCAGTTGTCTATACAGGAATCTTTATGTTGATTATTGGAGGAATTGCCTTTTTATTAACCAATAGAAAATAATATTATGTGGAAATATTTTGATTTGATTACTTATATAAGTGTATGCCTGTGGGTACTTTCAGGAATAATGATTTATAGCAAGCAAACGGTTCTTAGGCGATTGAGCATAGCAGGCTTCTTGGTGGCTTCTTTAGCTTTAGGTACTTTTATGGTACTTCTTTGGCGTGAACTGGAACGCCCTCCTATGCGTACCCTTGCCGAAACACGCCTTTGGTATGCTTTCTTTATGGGGGTGATTGGCTATGCACTTTACTTACTCTACAAGTATAAATGGATTCTGAGCTATGCCGCTGCAATGGCTATCACCTTTGTGATGCTCACCTATCTATACCCAGATACGATGAATAAAACCCTAATGCCTGCCCTACAGAGTGTCTGGTTTATTCCTCACGTAATTGTCTATATTTTCGCCTATGCAATGCTGGGAATGGCTTCTCTGACAGCTTTTTATGGCATCTATTGCTATAAGAAAGGAAAAGAAACCCAACTTCTTCTGGCTCTCTGTGACCAAATCCTCAATGTAGGCTATGTATTTCTAACTTTTGGTCTTCTCTTTGGAGCTCTCTGGGCTAAAGAGGCTTGGGGACACTATTGGACGTGGGACCCTAAGGAAACTTGGGCTTTTATCACTTGGTTAGGCTACTTAGTATATATTCATCACAAATATAAACATAAGGAAAAACAGCCCTTACATAGCTTCCTGATTGTAGGTGTGGCTTTTGTACTATTGCTTATCTGTTGGTTTGGAGTCAATTACCTTCCTACGGCTCAAATGAGCGTACATACCTATACCGGCTAATCGCTCTTGTTAAAAAATAAAATCTATCAGAGGGTATTTCAAATATTTTATGTACATTTGCACCCTAAACCATTTATATACTTACTGTGAAATTATCAAAAGAAGCAAAAACAGCTATTATTGTTCTATTAGGGGTGGGAAGTTTTATCTTTGGATTTAACTTCCTCAAATCAACCCCCATATTCAGTACAAGCAAGGAATATCACGCTATTTTCTCTCATTCAGCAGGATTACAAACGGGCTCCAATGTAACAGTCAATGGGGTAACTGTAGGAGCTGTTAAATCCATCTCTATAGACCCAAAAACCGCCCAAATTATCGTTACTTTCTCCTGTAAGAGAGATTTCACTTTTTCTAAAAATAGTAAAGCTGAAATCTATACAAGCCTTTTAGGAAGTACAGGCTTACAGATTCTCCCCGCTCTTGATGGGGCAGAGCAAGCCCAATCAGGTGACTATCTCCCCTCTCATATACAAGCAAGCCTTATGGATGCCATCGGAGCCAACCTAGAGCCTACCGCTAAGAACCTAAATAAGGTACTCTATTCCGCCGATTCTTTGATGGGAAGCCTTACTCATATCCTGAATCCTCAGGCTCAAAAAGATATCCAAGAAAGCCTTGCCAACCTTAATGTAACCCTACAGCAGATGAACAGGGCTTCTGCTGGGCTAAACCAGCTCCTCGCCTCTAGCCAAGCACCTTTGCATACCTCTCTAGCCAATGTACAGACCATTTCCCAGAATTTTGCTCAACTGAGCGACTCACTTTCTAAAATTCAAGCTGGAAAGCTCGTAGCTAATATTGAGGGAACCCTTGCCAAAGTAAATGGATTGCTAACACAAGTAGAGAAAGGAAATGGAACCATTTCTCAACTCCTAAAAGACCCCAAGCTATATAATAACTTACAGACAGCTACCTCTGAATTGGGGCTTCTTATGGAGGATATCCGCTTGAATCCGAAGCGTTATGTACATATTTCCCTATTCGGAAAGAAAAATGTGGAATATGAAACTCCTGATAAAGTAGAACCTTCTATCTCCGAACGTGCCGAAAAAAATAAATAGCCATTGATACTTAGTTCTATAGCATTTATATTGTTAGCTACCCTAGGGATAGGTCTTTTTGTAAGAAATATGCGTAGGCTCCAGCGTAATATTCGCTTAGGTACCGTAGTTACTACGACCGACCATAAGCGAGAGCGACTTATACGTATGCTACGCCTTGCCCTAGGACAACAGAAAATGGGAGTACGCCCCATAGCGGGTATTTTGCACCTATTTGTGTATATTGGCTTTGTGATTATCAATATAGAAGTCCTCGAAATTTTCATTGATGGTATCTTCTCTACCCATCGTATATTCAGTTTTTTAGGCTCTTTCTATAATATACTCATTGGTTCCTTTGAAATTCTAGCGGTATTGGTAATTATAGGAGTTATTCTATTTTACATCAGAAGAAATATAATTTCTATCCCTCGTTTTCATAAAAAAGAACTTCAAGGAACCCCTAAAAAGGACGCCAACCTTATTCTCTATGCCGAACTAGTGATGATGTCCCTTTTCCTGATAATGAACGCTTGTGATGGACTTCTTCAGTATAGGGATGTGGCTCCTTATACCAAAGTAGGCACTTTCCCAATAAGCCAATGGATTGCCCCTATTTTTACCCATTGCTCCACAGCGGTTCTCATAGCCATAGAACGTACCGCTTGGTGGCTACATATCATCGGAATTTTTGCCTTCTTGAATTATCTCTACTACTCCAAGCACTTACATATTCTACTGGCTTTCCCTTATACCTATTATGCACCTATAAAGCCTAAAGGAGCTTTGGATAACCTTGATTCCGTTACCAAAGAAGTAAAGCTAATGCTAGGAATGGAGCAAGAGATTACAGGAGAAGCTCAGCCTGATGAGCCTCTGCCCTCTTTTGGTGCTGATGATATCTTCCAGCTCAGCCGTGTACAGCTCCTAAGTGCCTATAGCTGTACTGAATGTGGGAGATGTACGGACGAATGCCCTGCTAACCAAACAGGAAAGCTTCTTTCTCCTCGTAAAATAATGATGGATACTCGCCGAAGAACCCAAGAAGTAGGCAAAAATATAGATACAAATGGTTCTTTTGTCTCCGATGATAAGAAACTATTAGGTGATTATATTACGCCCGAAGAGTTATGGGCTTGCACTACTTGTGCCGCCTGTGTAGAGGCGTGTCCTATGGAAATCAGTCCCTTATCTATCATTATAGAGATGCGCAGGTACTTAGTAATGGAAGCCTCCACCGCTCCTGTAGCTCTGAACAAAATGATGACCCAAATGGAAAATACCTCCTCCCCTTGGGGCTATAATCCTGCTGAAAGAGAAAAAACCTTCCTGTAGTGACACTACTCGTCTTGTTTTTAGCAAGAAAATCACTCTACTTAACACCTCCCCTGCTAATGCAAGCTTGAAGCCTGTGTGTTATCCTAAAACTGAAAGCTCTACAAATAAATATTAGGTACAAGCTAAAAACTTGCTCCAGCAGGAGCTAAACAATGAAGATGTCTAGCAGTTTTTATTAGTCAAATCAGTTTTTCAAGAACTCCCCGACCATTATTCTTCCTCCACTGTCATCTCCTCCACCACGAAAGAGAATCCCCTCAAAAACAATATATTTGTCCTCAAAGAAACCTACATTCTTATTGAAAACTAACAGCCCTGCCATAGGAATTTTGTGGGTTTTCCACGTTTTCCCTTTGTCAAAAGAAAAACGCAATTCAGAATGGGCGTGAAGCCTTGTATAATCACAAATAAAATCCTTATAGTAATAGTACTTTTCACGATTCTCTTTAGTTATCTTACGGACAAAGTTCTCATCAAGATCGTAAATCATCTTTTCGTATGTTTCCTCATCATTCTCATTTTTTGCATTTTGCAAGGAAAGAGGGGTATTGTAATCAGACGAATTTTCAGGAAAGAAATAATTATATTTATGTTTAAGCTGATTAAAGAGTTTGTCTTCTCCTGTAATTACGTTGTAAGTACGAAGTTCTAATATTCCATTGTAATATAGGATATCTCCATTCTGATGAATAGGATAATACTGATAAGCAGTGAGTTTTTTAGGTATCTCATACAACTTTACAGATTCTTTACTTAATACATCTGCTAAAAAACGAATTTCATTCTTTTCACATTTGAGAAATCGACCATCAAAATCATCATAATAAGTCCCAGCTTTTCTATTGTATACATCTATTTTTTTTAACTGAAAAGTCTTATGATTAAGGAGGTATACATATTTATTTTTATCCCCAAAAGTCTTAATAATGCTGTACTCTTTCGTATAGGCTGCAATATCATAGACATCATTTCCTTCAAGAATGAGTTCCTTGTAGGATTGCCCTCTATCTGTAGAGATATAGAGTACCGCTTGCCTTTCTGTTGCTGTGGGGTCAAAATTAGGAGTGTCCTTTTGAGCTCCCAAGATAATGACATTTTCCATAGGAGAAAATATCAAGCTTAATTCAATATTGGCATCTGGATTATAAGGTCCATTCTTTTTCTTATACAAATCCATAAAGTTGTACTGGGCAGTCCATTTCATATTGTTATCAGGGATTAAAGTGGTACAATTAGTAAATAAAATTAGTAGAATTGCTAATTTTAGGTACATTGGAAGTTTATTTTTCTTTATTTTCATAGGATATACTTTTTATTTTTTGACCTTATCTCAAAAACTCCCCTACCATTATGCGCCCGCCACTCTCTGGAGAATCTCCAAGAAAGAAAATACCCTCAAAAACAATATATTTGTCCTCAAAGAAACCTACATTCTTATTAAAACCAAACAAACCTACCATAGGAATTTTGTGGGTTTTCCAAGTTTTCCCTTTGTCAAAAGAAAAACGCAATTCAGTATGTGTGTGAAGCTTTGTATAATCACAGATAAAGTCCTTATAGTAATAGTACTTTTCACGATTTTCTTTGGTTATCTTACGGACAAAGTTTTCCTCGAGGTCGTAAATCATCTTTTCGTATGTTTCCTCATCATTCTCATTTTTTGCATTTTGCAAGGAAAGAGGGGTATTGTAATCAGACGAATTTTCAGGAAAGAAATAATTATATTTATGTTTGAGTTGTCTAAAAAGTTTATCTTCTCCAGTAATTACATTATAGGTACGAAGCTCTAAAATTTTATTGTAATATAGAATATCTCCATTCTGATGAATAGGATAATACTGATAAGCTGTGAGTTTTTTAGGTATCTCATACAACTTTACAGAGTCTTTACTTAATACATTTGCTAAAAAACGTACTCCATTTTTTTTGCATTTGAGAAATTGCCCATCAAAATCATCATAATAAATTTCTTCATCTCTGTTATACTTATCTATTGTTTTCAGCTGAAAAGTCTTATGATTAAGGAGGTATACATATTTATTTTTATTTCCAAAAGTCTTAATAATACTATGCTCTTTCGTATAGGCTGCAATATCATAGACATCATTTCCTTCAAGGATAAGTTCCTTGTAGGATTGCCCTCTATCCGTAGAGATATAGAGTACTGCTTGTTTTTCTGTAGCAGTGGGGTCAAACTTAGGAGTGTTCTTTTGAGCTCCTAAGATAATGACATTTTCTATAGGGGAGAATACCAAACTTAGTTGTTTGTCCGAACCTGGATTGAACCCCTTATTTCTTTTTTTGTACAAATCCAGAAAGTTGTATTTGGCAGTCCATTTCATATTATCGTCCTTAGTTTCTTGGAGTTCTTTAGTTTCTTGGGGTTCTTTGTTTTCTTTATTATCTTTAGTTTTAAAGAAACAAGAAGTTAGGAATGTCGCTAAGAGTAGCATTCCTATTTTTGGTAAGTATGTTCTCATTTTTTTCATTTTTTATCTATTTATTAGTTATCAAAAGGAGGAGCATATTTTTGATTAGCTTCCCCTATGTCAATTAATTTAGGTTCTATAAAAGCCTCTTTCCCATTATCTCCCACTAAACGAACTGTAAGATAAGAATTGATGCGATTCATTCGAATATCCAAATGCGCTTTTACTTCCTCAGGATGTTCCCCGAATACCTTTTTATAGGTTGCTAAAATATCTTCCCAATCAAACTGAAGCCCCACTCCATATTTTATGCCATCTTCAGCCTTATAAGTAAAACTTATTTCCTTATACAAAGGAAGTTTTCTTATATCGTGATACAATTCTTTAGGAGCAAAAACATCTTTATGTTCTTCTAAAGTTATAAAGTCTGTGAAGAAAAAGAAAGACCCTTCTCCATTCCAATATTGATAATGCACATCTCCCATTTTTCCATTAGGAATTTCAAAAGTAGGATACCACTGATACTGATTGTCCCGATAGCTAT
>NZ_CAURLX010000058.1:0-10348 GCF_963525585.1 uncultured Capnocytophaga sp.
ATGATGGTTTCCTTATTCATTATTTTTGAGTTTTAAATTTTGAGTTTAAGCTTTTTATAAATAAAGAGCTGCAAGCTTGTACCAGCTTAGGGACTGACTACTGACAGCTGCCTACTGACTACTGATTTTGTCAAAGAAAAATTTCAATTCTCTTGAGAAAATCTCAATGGGATAGAGGTGTCCCAGATTTTGTATAAGATGTATCTCTACCTGTTGTTCAGGAGTTTTGTCGGCTAAGGCTATGGGTAGGCTTTCCTTATAGGGGATCACCTCGTCCTGCATCCCTATGACAAGGAGCATATACTCCTTATACTGCTTATCCCAAAAAGGAGCAAAGGGCATTTCGTGCTGGTAGTTCAGCGCAGGATTGAACAATACACAGGGTTTTTGTAGCTTTTGCGCTAAGAAATAGCCGATAAGCCCCCCTGCACTGGATCCAATAATAACATCAATATTTTGGTATTCCTCGTATAAGTGAGTGAATAGCTCTGGATTATTTTTGTAATCAAAGACAGGCGCGAATATCTCTCCATAAGGAGTGAGTACCTCCCTCCTATCCTGATGCAGATAGCTATCTAAGCCGTGTAAATATAAGATTTTTATATTCATTAAATTTTTTGACAAGATCTTTAAAATCAATTATAATAGATATATTTCACTTCTGTATAAGCTATTATCTTATTTCCTTGATAGAGTGTTTTTCTAATGACATTTCCCTGAGAATCATACTGATATACAAATCTTTCTTTCTCAGAATTTCCATTATATACAATCTCCTGTAGGCTTTTCCCGTAAGGTGTATACATATAGAAAATTCGTTGTTTCTCCACCCCTTGTGGAGTATATTCCATATATTGGGAGATTTTATTTTGACGATTATACAAATATGATTCTACTTGTGTAATACTATCCTTAGAATTTATGTATGTAATATGTTGTAAATAATTATCATAAGAGTACAACAAACGATTAGGAGAATTATCTATTTTATAATTGTATGAAAGTTTTTCTATTAATAATGAATCTTGCTCAAATCTGTTTACTTCTTTTCCTTTCAAAAGCCATAATCCCATATAGTAATATGAGGATTCTTTTTCCAACTGGTAACCTTTACGATTGTACTTATATGATTCTTTTTCAAAGGGTTGCCATTTTTTTTTAGTATACTGATACTTAGTAATAGTTGATATTTTACCCTCTCTATCATATTCAGAAAGAACTTTATCAATAAGTATTAATGAATCTAAAAAATCATATGTAGTCCTACTTGTCTCATATCCCAATGTATCATACACATAATTAGTAAGAACCTGATTCGTTTTCTGTTTTTTCAGATTTTTACAGAAGAAATTTTCAGAAACTTTTCTATGTTTTTCGTCATAGTGAGAAATTATCCGCTCTTCAATACTATCATTAACAAAAATATTCTCCTTCTCATAACCATCCTCATCATAAATAAAGGAATGCTCTGACACTTTCTCTTTTCTTTGCTTATGAGAAAGAGAATCTTCAATAAAAGTATATGTAACAAAAATTTGCTTCTTAATGGCTCCCTGTAAGTTTTCCTTCTTCAAATCTGGATGAGGAGATTTCGGAATACGTTTTTGCTGAGATGACTGACTACAAGAGAAAAAAGATAAAATTATAATATAAAATATTTTCATTAAGTATAGATTGTCTAGAGAATAATGTGAAATTTGAAAAATTACTCTTGTTTAAGCTTTTTTAAATAGAAATTCTCTCGAAAGAAGATTCCTATCGCTACCAAAAGGAAGATAATTGATGAGAAGAGTGTTATCTTCCCTCCTATTTCTACTGATTTCGGTGAAAATAAAAATTCTATATGGTGTTTTCCTGCAGGAATCTCCAAAGCTCTAAGGGTATAATTCACTTCATAAATAGGAAGCTCCTCCTTATGGTCTATAATAGCTTTCCAACCTTTAGGGTAATAAATTTCTGAAAATACAGCCAATCCTTTCTGCTGATTATCAGAAGTATATACCAGTCTATCAGGCTCATATTGTTCCAATTTAATACCCGCCAAACTATCTGTTATGTAATGAGTATTTTTTAAATTTGTATCAAGAGTAATGGCATTTTCCTTAACAGAAAGCGTATCCAATGATTTCATCATTTCATCCGCATTCTTGAGAACATAAAGATTCTTGACGAACCAAGCATTACCAAGAGCATCAGGATTCGTCATTACTCTGGTTTGTCCTTGTTTATCTGATTGTAAAATATATTTAACATTTAGTAAATTAAGAATTTCAGGATTTTTATTTCCATAGAATTGATAATCAAATAATTCCTGAATCTTACGAGGCTTAGCGGCGTGATAACCTCCTACAGAATGAAAGGAATAAGAAGTTCTTGCTCCATTAAGAGCTTCATTTATAGAGAATACCCGAAAAATACTTTTATCTTGAAGAATCTCGGACTCATCTTCAGAGAGAGTAAAATAATTATTAATCTCAGACGGAAATGAATAAGAATCCTCTCGTAGGTAACGACTTGTAACCCCTACAATATCCCAAACCATCAAGATACATATAAATATAAAAGCTAATTTTTTATTTATTTTATTAATACAAAAAAGATACAATATTACAAAAATTGAACCTATATACAAAAATCCCCTCAGAATATCATAAGTATATATATCTTTCCTATCCTGTATAATTTGCTCTAATAATTCATTTCCATATACTTGTGAATAATAAGCATCATTAATTCCCTCAAAAGAAAGACCTCCTTTTGCTAGCCATAAGAATAATAAAAGTCCTCCTACAATAGTCCCTGTATAGAATAAAGGCTTTTTGTATTCTTCCTTTTGTGATTGAGTCAAAAAGTGATACAATCCAAAAATAGCCAAAGCTGGCAAACAAAATTCTAAAATAGTTTGTATAGAAGAAACAGCCCTAAATTTATTATATAAAGGGAAATAATCTATCATAAAGTCAGTTAAAAAACTTAGATTTTTGCCCCACGAAAGTAATAAAGAAACTATAATACCTGATAAAAGCCAATACTTAACCCTATTTTTTACTATAAATAAAGCCAGTATAAAGAAGAAAAACACAACAATACCAATGTAAGCAGGAGCCGCTACAATAGGTTGGTCTCCCCAATAGGTAGGTAAGTGTTCTGTGAATTGTAAAACTTGTTCTTGAGGAAAATGATTAGAAATTAAATAATTGTATGTCTGAGATTTTTCTCCTAGATTTTCATTATTAGAACCTCCTAAAAGCCTTGGTACAATCAAATTCAACGATTCAAAGATTCCATAACTGTATTCTGTTATATAATTCCTTGAAAGGCCACTTGAATTAGTTTTCTTGGTACCATCTACATTCAGGGTTAATTCTGATTTTCCACGTGTACTAAAACTTTCGTATTCTTTAGTTGTTAATAACAGTGTCGCATTCAATAGGATAGCAAAAATAGCTGCACTAAAGAGAACCCCTACCGATTTGAAATAATTCCTCACCTCTGACTTACGAATAGCATTATAAAGTTTTACAATACCTATAATTATTACAAGTAATAACAAATAATAAGTCATCTGGAAGTGATTAGCATTAATCTCTAAGGCTAAAGCTATGGTTGTCAGTAGAAAACTTAAAATATATTTCCTCTGAAAAGAAAGTAAAATTCCTGCTATCACAAAGCCAAAATAGCCAATAGCGTGTGCCTTAGCATTATGTCCCACAGTAAGAATAATTATCAGATAGGTAGAAAAACCAAAGGCTAAGGCTCCTAAGAAAGAATACTTATAATTCACCTTTAGGACTAGCAAAAACACATAAAAACTAATAAAATACAGAAATAGATAATCCGCAGGTCGAGGCAAAAACCTGATAACTTTATCTATTTTCTTGATATAATTATGAGGATATTCAGCTCCCAACTGATAAGTAGGCATCCCTCCAAAAGCACTATTAGTCCAATAACTTTCTCGTACTTCCCTAAAATCATTTCTCTCTTTAGACATTCCTATATACTGGACAATATCACTCTGTTGTAATTGTTTCCCTTGTAATACAGGATAAAAAAATGCTAAAGCAATTCCAATAAAAAGGAAAACACAAACTAGATGTGGTAATCCCTTTTGAATCTTTTCTTTCATATAATTTTTATTCAATTTCCTCAAAATCAATATATTCACCTACTATTTTCTTATCCTTAGAAGATTTTCTTCCTGTATTATTAGCTGACGAATTATTATATTGTGATTGTTCTTTTTTCTCTTTAAACGTCTGTTGATCAAAGAATTGTCTTTGCATAGTTTCCATTCTTCTCTTTAATAAGAAACGAATTATAACAGGCATTAATTGTATAAACAAACGAGAAAAAATACCTAAAAGTAGTAGTATTATAAATAAATACCCAAAAAAATCTATAAATGAAGCTTCTTGTAACATCTCTTTCTATTTTTGTGACCAAAAATACATCTTTTATTATGAATAAACAAATTTTTATCGTTTTATTCACGAACTATTTTCTGAAGTGTATTTAAGGCAAATTGTTCTAGAAGTATTTCTTTCTGATCATCTAAAAATTCAAAAGAATCTTCATTAGAGGAATGACGAATAGTATAAAGTATAACATTTTCTATACATTCTACTTTAAATTTTTCTCTTAATTTTTCTAACAGAAAATGTAAGTTTTTAAATTTATCCTCTATACATATATTAAAACTAATAGCAGAATTCTGCAATAAGCTAACTTTTATCTGATAAGTAGCCAATAGATTAAATATAAAACTGATGTTTTCCTCCCCTATAAAAGAAAAATCAAGAGATGATAGGGAAAGTAGGTGTTGGTTTTGTTTCCTTATATAACAAGGAATTTTTGGAGTTAGTTCATTGATTTTACATACAGAACTTCCTTTCGCCTCTGGATTTAAGAAAGAACGCACATTCAGAGGAATTTCCATTTTCTGAAGAGGCTGTAAGGTTTTAGGATGGATTACAGAAGCTCCATAGAAAGCAAGCTCAATTGCTTCCTGATAAGGAATTTTCTCTAATAATCTTGTTTGCTTGAAATATCTAGGGTCAGCATTGAGAACTCCAGCAACATCTTTCCATATAGTAACACTCTCTGCCTGAAGACAATAAGCAAAAATAGCTGCAGAATAATCAGAACCTTCTCTTCCGAGAGTTGTTGTAAAATAGTTAGAATCACTTCCTATAAATCCTTGTGTGATGTACATTAATGAAGGTTTTATGCTATCACATATATTACGTTTTGTCTCTTCCCAATCAATCTCAGCCTCTCTGTAATTACTATTAGTCCTTACCAAATTACGCCCATCTAACCATATATTACGAATCCCCTTATCATTAAGATAATGACTAATAATTGTAGTAGAAAGAAGCTCTCCAAAGCCAACTATCTGATCATACACAAAACTATGTTTAGGAGATTTATTTCTATCAATAAAAGAAGTAATTTCTCCAAATAACCCATCTATTTTCCAATAAACAGGATGATTTTTATCTTCAAAAAGCTCATCTATTATTGTATAATGGAAATCTTTTACTTTTTGAAGACTCTGTTCTGAAGAGTTTTTATCTTTAAAATAACTCTCAACAACCTCCTCTAGAGCATTTGTTGTTTTCCCCATTGCTGAAATAACAATAAGAATATCTTTTTTTTCTGTTTTTTCTAGAATAGAAAATACATTTCTTACACTTTGAGCATCTTTTACAGAAGCTCCTCCAAATTTATATACTTGCATATTGTATTATTATTTTACAAAAAAAGCCCTCTGATAGAGAACTTTTCTTTTATATATTAAAACTATTATTATGAATTAGAAAGCATTGTAGGCATTACTAACATATATACTCTCTCTCCTTCATCCAAGCCGTCTGCTGGTGTAAGAATTCCTGGACGATTAGAATAAGACATCTCTAAAAGAATTTCATCAGAAGAAAGATTACCAAGCATTTCTATAAAGAATTTTGAGTTAAAACCAATTTCCATATCATCTCCTTCATAATTACAAGGAATAGTCTCATCAGCTCGGTTATTATATTCAACATCTTCAGCGAATATCTGGAGTGTATTTCCTACAATTTTCACACGCATTTGATGAGTTGCCTTACTTGCAAAATTAGATACTCGCTTGGTAGAGTTCAGTAGAAGAGTTCTATTTACAACTAATTTATTAGGATTTTCCTTAGGAATAACAGCTTCATAATTAGGATAATTTCCATCAATCAATCTACAAACAAATTCCAACTCATCAAAGGAGAATTTTACATTGCTTTCATTATACTCAATTGTTACTTCACTTTCACTTCCTGCAAGATTTCCTTTTAGGAGGTTAAGAGGCTTTTTAGGAATAACAAAAGAAGTCGGTTGCTGTGTTTTTATGTCCTTACGCTCATATTTTACCAGCTTATGGGCATCTGTCGCTGCGAAGATAAGAGCCTCTTCCGTAAAATTAAAGAAAACTCCATTCATTATTGGTCGTAAGTCATCATTACCTGTTGCAAATAGTGTACTCTGTATAGCTGTAGCCAATATATCTCCTAGAATAGTTACTTTATCAGCATTGTCTATTTCCACAACCGTTGGAAATTCAGCACTATCCAGATAAGCTAAAGTATACTTACCATTATTTGAAATAATATCTACTGTATTATTATCATTAATGACAAATGTTAGAGCCTGTTCTGTAAATGTCTTCAAGGTGTCTATAAGGAGCTTATAGGGAACTGCAATACTAATACTATCTGTACTCTCCACCTCAATCACTCCTTTAATAGTTGTTTCTAAATCAGACGCAGATACAACCAACTTATTTTCAGATAGTTCAAATAAGAAATTTTCAAGAATAGGCATTGTATTATTACTATTAATAACTCCTCCTATTATTTGAAGCTTTTTCAATAAATACGTACTTGATACAATAAATCTCATATTACTTGTTTGTATTAGAAAAATAAGTGCAAAGATATTCCAAAAAAGTGAATTGTGAAATTTTTTCACTAAAAATTATGAATATTCTTTTCGATACCATATTCTAAAGATAATAATTATTAAAAGAAGAAGAATCATTGGAGTTACAAAAGCAATAACCTCCCAATATACTTTCTCTTCTTTTATAAATTTTTTATCCAGAAAAGGTAATGAAATTTTCTTATTTCGTAATTGTAGAAAATTTGTGTCATCTAATAGATAATTTACACAATTCTGAAGAAATATTTTGTTATCAAAGAACTGATTAGTCCATTTATCATAGCCTAATTCTATAGGTTCTCCTTGCTGAATGTCATTTTTTATAATATCTCCATCCGAAATAACAATCATTTTTGTAACAATACTCTCATCTTCACTCTTTAGTTGTTCTATAGGTTTTATTCTATTCTTAAAAGCTGAAGAAAAATTCCCTTCCAGAAGTACTGCCACTGGAAAATTTCCTTTGTTATAACCTTCCATCGTTTTCTCTGGAAAATCAAGAAAAATTTCCTTCGGAATGCCTTCTTGCTTAGAAATTGGAGAAGAAGTAAGGAGAACTGTCTTTTTCACATTGTTACTTAGAGTATCAATACTACTAACAAACTGTAAGCGAATACCATCTAAGTTTTTTGTAATCAGGTGATTATTTGAAGATAATATCATAGGCGAATATACCCAAGGTATTGGAATATATTGAGTTTGACTTCCATTACCTTGTGCAACAACCACTTGGGTAAAATACCAATCATTTAACAAATCATAATTCAGCCGAACTCCATACTTAAATAACATATCTCCCAAATTCAAATCAATAGGCATTGCCATAGTATGTCCTTCCTGCTTATATAAGTCCTCCAGCGAAATAGAAGTCTGATCCAGAAGCCATAGTACCCTTCCTCCTTTCATTATATATTGGTCAAGAACTTGCTTTTGCTCGTCTGAAAATTTTTCTGTAGGCTTAGCAATAATACATAACTGATATTCTGAAAGTTGCTTAAGTGTCTTCTCTGGATTAGTAGCTACTGAATCCAGAGTAAAAGGGGCTATGTGGTAATATTCTTGTTCTGTACGAAGAAAATCTGCAATCTGAATATCTGGTAAAGTTCCATTACTTTTAAGGACTGCTATCTTTTTTTCTTTCTGTATTAATAATTTATATAAAGCATCTGAGAATGCATATTCTAGATTTTGTACAGAAAAAGCTATCTTTTCTTGTGTTGTTGCACCTATTTTGTTACGAATCAATGAAACTCGCTGCTGTTTTTCTCCTTTTTCTATAATTACCCAAGGAAAAATATATGATTCAGAGGTTTTCCCTTCCTGTGAAGAGGTTATCAATAAGGGTGTGAATCCCTCATAATTGAGCTTCTGAATCTGATCATCTGGATTTTTTCCTTCCAATGGATTTACAAATTCAAAAGAAATATAATCATTAATAGCTCTATACTCCTCTAATAGTTGCAAAGTCTCTGTCTGTAATGATTTATATTCGGGAGGTATATTTCCCTTGAGTAACACTTTTATATATATAGGCTCTTCTACTTTTGAGAGTAAGTCCAAAGTCGTTGCTGAAAGTGTATAACGCTTATCCGAAGTAAGATCAAAACGCTTATAGAACCTCTTACTAATGACCAGAATTGCCCCTAAAAGAATAATTACTAAAAGAATTGAAGTAAGATAAGGCTTAATTAATTTCATTTTTTTTCGATTTGTAACGATAATTGGGTCAAGTATAATAAGAAAAATATAATACAAAGAAAATAAACAACATTTCTGGTATCTATAACTCCTCTGCTAATATCTTCAAAATAAGCTTTGAAGCCAAATGAAAGAAAAATATCTCCTACAATTATGCTTATAAGCTCATCAATCCCAAAGAAAAATAGAAAATTCAAAAAAGTAGCCAAAATAAATGCTATAATTTGGTTCTTGCTTACCGCTGAGGCTATCATTCCTACCGATGCAAAAGTACTCCCCAACAGAAATAAGGCTACATATGAACCCGCTGTAGTAGCTATATCAATATTTCCTATCGGTTTTCCTAGATTCCATAATATGTATATATACACTCCCGAAAAAAGCAAAAGTATTATAAGAAGAAATATGACAGCCAGATACTTAGCCAATACAATCTTCCACAGAGAAATAGGACGAGTAAAAAGTAATAGGAGCATTCCTATACGTCTTTCCTCTGAAATACTACGCATAGTAAGGGCTGGAATAAGAAAAACAAAAAGCCAAGCCGAAAGAATAAAAAAAGGGTGTAAAGAAGCAAATCCGCTTTCTATTATATTATAATCCCCCGATAATACCCACAAAAATAGGCTATTAAAAAGCATAAAAAAAGCAATCACTACATAACCTACCGATGAGGTGAAAAAATAAGCAACTTCCTTTCTGAATAAAGAAAACATATCTATTAAAAAAAATAATTCTATATCTAGTGGCAAAAGTACAATAATTTTCATTACATAACAAGACTAATTTCATAATCTATAATAAAAGAAAATTAAATGTTACTCTCTTTCTTGATAATCTACAATATCACCAAAATGCTGGTATAACTTCTTTATGATAATTTCTTCTGAAACTCCAAGAGTAAGTAAATCATAAGAAGCATATTCTATTATTAAGCCATCATATGTACTATAACAATTACTTTTTCAATTCGTCATAGCTCTTTGTAAGTACCTCAATTAATTCTTTCAAATCCAATTTTTTGTGGGTATCATTAGGATTGTTGTATATATCAATGATTGTTTTATCACCTTCCTTGAATATTTCTGCTATTTGATAATCAGGGGCTTGTTCATCATAAATATCTATATGAAAATCTTCCTTATCTTGAGGAATGTATAGAGTTGCTTGTAATTTCATATTTCAACTGTTTTCAAATAACCTTCAACAAAACTCTTAATAGTTTCTGAGGAATAGTCTCCTGCTTTGGTATAAGAAATACCCATAACTTCTAAAGCTATGGCTTGACAGTGTTCCTCATTAATAGTAATAGCTTTGTTAGCTAATATTTCTCTAATAATAACCATACTTTTTCGCAGGTCTTCTGTTGTAGCATAGGGAGGTAAAGTTATTTTCATCAGAAATGGCACTTCACCGTGTCCTGTTGCTTTATAGGTTTCTTTCCAAAATGTATAGCAACATTCACATCTATAAAGGGTAACCCATTGTGTAGGATAAAAAGCTATCTTTTTATAAGCTATTTTATCTTGAAAGTTTTTGATTGATTCTCCCTCTACAATATCAGCTAACTGGTCACAAATACATTGTTTCATTGTATAATTTCAAAATTACTTTCTTTGGTATTCTCTACAAGTATAACTCCTCCATCACAGATAAGACAAAACCCATTTGCCTTATC
>NZ_CAURLX010000059.1:0-9645 GCF_963525585.1 uncultured Capnocytophaga sp.
CTTCTATACGAAGGAACATATTGTTAGCGAAAAGGTTACTCCAAGGAAGCTCAGTGATGGTACGTACATTGGTACGGTATTTAGGGTCTGCACATACATACCCATCGTGTACATAAATTTCTTTACCTGAAAGATAAGCTACTACTTTTTCATAAAGAGCATCAAATTTCTGGGAAGAGAAAGGAATATTAATCTTTCCCCACCATACACGATCCTTAGTTATTTCATCCTCCACAATAAAACGGTCTTGTGGAGAACGTCCTGTAAATTTACCTGTATTTACAGCTAAGGCTCCTGATGAAGCTTCTTTCCCTTGTCCTTTAGCGAGGGTTTCTGCGTGTAGTTCATCTGCAGTAAGTTGATAGCGCACTTTTGCACTTTTAATTCCGTAATTCTCAACGGAAAGGTTCTTTGTACTCATAGAAAAGTTTTTTATTTTTAACAATCCTCTTTTAAAAAGAAAATCCACAGGGATTTTGTTGCACAAAGGTACAATTTTTTTCTATAAATATCAAACTTTTTTATCTTTTTTGAATCATTTTCTATTTCAGAGAAAAATCATTGAAAATTAACTATTTAAAAATTCTTGAACAAATTTGTTAAGTATTGAATTTTTTGATGTATTTTTGCAAACTTTCTTATAGAACGATTATGGATTTTGAAACTGTTTTAAGTAATCCTTATACAAAAAAATATCTAAATGAAACTATCATAAGTGATAGAATTGCCCACGCACAATTATTTATTGGGGAAGAAGGGGTAGGGACTCTCCCTATGGCAATAGCTTATGCAACTGAGATTTTGACTAGGAAAGGCGATGCAAATACCAAAATTAAATGTGAGCATCTCTCCCACCCTGATCTTCATTTTGCCTACCCGACAGCGACTTCTGATAAGATAAAAGATCATCCAACAAGTTCGTCTTTTTCTGAAGAATGGAGATCCTTTATCAGTGAAAACCCATATCGAAGCTTATATGAATGGTACCAATTTATTGGTATTGCTAACAAACAAGGGAAAATAGGAGTTGATGATGCCAAAGAAATTACTGCTAAGCTTTCATTAAAGTCCTTCGAGGGGGGATACAAAATTATGATTATTTGGATGGCAGAACGAATGAATGATGAGTGTTCAAATAAATTACTAAAACTCTTGGAAGAGCCCCCAGCTGAGACTATTTTTATCTTAGTTGTAGAGAATGAAAATTTATTATTGAACACCATTTTGTCTCGTTGTCAGATTACTCGTTTTACGAAATTAGGAGAAGAAGTCATTGCAAAATCTCTCATAAAAAACGGATTAGCCGAACCTGAAGCTCAGCAAATTGCAATACGTTCTCAAGGCAACTATAATAAAGCTCTTTCTCTTCTAAAAAGAGAAGAAGATTCCAGATTTGAAGAATGGTTTGTCAAATGGGTACGAATGGCATATAGTGCCAAAGGAAATAAAGGAGTCCTCCCCAATATGCTACAATGGAGTGATGAAATATCCAAAGAAGGACGTGAAACACAGAAATTATTCCTAGAATATTGCCTAGAAATATTCAGGCAAGCTCTCCTTGCTAATTATGGAACTAATAATTTGGTATATATAGAGTTTCAATCTAATTTTAACATCAATAACTTTGCTCCCTTTGTTCATCATAATAATATACAAGAAATACAAAGAAATATTGAGGATTCTATTTACCATATAGAAAGAAATGGAAACTCCAAAATTATATTAACAGACTTATCTATCAAACTTATCCGACTTATTCATACAAAAGCATAATCAGAAACTGAATATGTATAAGCCTTTAATTTTTAAGTTATAAAAAATTTTATTTTTCCAAATAAAGGATTTATATTTGCACTCTATTTAAAAAACGATTGATAATGACAAAAAAAATACTTTTGATGCTTATCTTAAGCATTGGTATTCTCACAAAACTCTCTGCACAGAACCTCAATATAGAGCAGTTAGCGTATATCAATATTGACCAAATTTCAGATGAACAAATACAAGCCTTTTGGGATAAAGCGCAAGCCCAAGGATATTCACTCACTGATTTGGAAACAGCTGCTCAAGTCAAGGGAATCCCTTCTTCACAGATTAGCAAACTTAGGCAGAGAATAATGACTCTCTCGACTTCTCGTGTTAATAAAAATAATAATTCCCAAACAAATAAAACAAGCTCTAATACCCAAGAAGTCTTTGGAAGAACTCCCATAAATAGAGCTAAGGATTCTCTTACTCTGACCGAAAAAAACAGGCTCTTCGGTTATGATTTTTTCCAAAATCCTAAAATATCCTTCGCTCCAACAATTAATGTTCCCACACCTGAGAGCTATATCATTAATACAGATGATGAACTATTAATCGAAGTATGGGGAGCTACTGAAAATAGTACTACTCAGAAAGTAGATAATCAAGGGAATATAATCCTTCCCCTAGCTGGAAAAGTACACGTAGGAGGACTTAATTTCACAGAAGCAAAAGCTCGAATTAATACAGCCCTCCGAAGAATATATGCTGGAATTGCTGCTCCAGAAGGAAGTTATTCCAAGATATATACAGGAGTATCAATTGCTAATATCCGAACTGTAAAAGTGAATATTATTGGGGAAGTACAGGCTCCTGGTACTTATTCTATTAGTGCTCTCTCCAATGTTATTAATGCTCTATATGCTAGTGGAGGTCCTACAAAAAATGGTTCTTTCCGTAATATTCAAGTTGTTCGTTCAGGAAAAACAATTGCTACCCTTGATATTTATGATTTTTTATTAAAAGGCTCTCAACAAGGTAATATTAATCTGATTGATCAAGACGTGATTATTGTTCCTCCTTATAAAAATCAGGTGGAAGTCATAGGTTTTGTAAAAAGAGAAGGTCTTTATGAGGTAAAAGAAGGAGAAAAACTCTCAAACTTAATAGATTTCTTTGGAGGATTCTCAGCCAATGCTTACAAAGATAACTTGGTAATAGAACGCATATCAGGAGCAAAACGAGAAGTAAAAGAGGTTGCCCTCTCTGAAGCAGAAAAATTTGCAATATATGGAGGAGATAAGCTCATTGTTCATAAATTATCTGACATATATCATAATAAGATTAGTATTACTGGAGCTGTCTATCAGCCTGGTAATTATGCTTACAAAGATGGTATGACCGTTTTAGACTTAATTAATAAAGCTGCAGGAATAAGAGATGAAGCTTATTTAAACCGTGCTATTCTATTCAGAACCCTTAATAGAGTTGATAAACAAAGTGTTAATTTTTCACTAAAAGACATCTTAGAACAAAAACAAACCATTCCTTTACAAGCTAATGACAGCCTACACATATATGGTAGGGATAGCCTTTCATTAAAATATTTCGTACGCATTGAAGGAGCTGTTCGTAAGCCTCAGCAAGTTCCTTTTGCTAAAGGAATGACTCCTGAGGATTTAATTATTATAGCAGGTGGATTCATAGAAGGAGCTGATCATAGTCAAGTACAAGTCGCGCGACAGACGAACGATACTAATTTCAAAATAATTAGTAATATACAGAATGTCCCTCTTTCAGAAAATTTGGAAGGAAAACAAAGTATAGAACTTCAACCCTATGATATTGTAACTGTTCGCTTCCAAAAAGGATATACTCCTCAACAAATTGTGAAAATAGAAGGAGAAATTGCTTTCCCTGGTTCTTACGCTATTCTTTCTAAGGAAGAACGTATCTCAAGCTTGATAGAACGTGCTGGAGGATTTGCTCCTTATGCATATATAGAAGGAGCTACTTTACTAAGAAAAAAAGGACAAGAAAAAGAAGATAATACCCAAGAAAATCAACTAAGAAAACTAAAGAAAGTAGATAAAGAATTGTCTATTATTGAGACAGAGGAGAATACTGAAGATAAAAAACAAAAAGAAAAAAATGAATATCGTGTAGGGATAAATCTCAAACGAATAATGAACAATAAAAATTCCTATGAGGATCTTATCCTCAAAGAAGATGATGTTCTCATTATTCCTTCAGAGAAACAGACTATTGAAATAAAAGGACTAGTTCTAGCTCCTTCTTTAGTTCGTTATGAAAAAGGAAAATCAACAAAATCTTACATCAATAGCGCAGGTGGCTTCTCTGATAATGCTCAGAAAAGGTCTGTATATGTAATGTATTCTAATGGAGATGTAAAAGGTACTAAAAAATTCCTTTTCTTTAAAAGTTATCCTAAAGTAGCTCCTGGATCAATTGTTATTGTTCCTGAGAAACCTGAAAGAAAAGGAATGACAGCTACAGAAACTATAAGTATTACAACCGCTATCACCACACTAGCTATTTTAATCTATAATACGTTTAAATAATAATTATATATGGAACAAAATATTGAAAAAGAGGATGAAATAGATTTATTAGCTCTCCTATCAAAATTATGGAAGGGAAAGAGAACCATCTTAAAATATTTTTTACTATTTTTTTGCATAGGTGTTTTTATAGCCATTTTTTCTAGAAAAGAATATACTGCTTCCTCATTAGTCTTAGCTCAGGATGCTAATACTAGTGGCGGAAATTTATCTGGATTGGCCTCATTAGCAGGTATAAATATAGGCTCTTCTAGTTCCGAGTTTATTCTGCCAAAACTATATCCTAGTATAGCTCAAAGTATTCCTTTTCAGAGAAAAATGATACAAACTCTTATTCAGGTTAAGGACAGTGAAGTTCCTATTACCTATCAAGAATATTATACAAAATATCAGAAAGAAACTTTTATTGATATTTTGAAGAAATATACTATAGGACTTCCTTCTCTTGTAATGTCATCAAATGAAGAAATATTACTACCTACAGTAGTACAAGATTCCACTGGAATTTATAGAGTTTCTAGAGAAGAAAAAGATTTGTTTTCTTTACTTAATAGTCAATTTAAAATAACTACTAATGAGAAAGAAAATACTATAAATCTATCTTTCTCAATGGAAGAACCTCAGGCTGCTGCTCAGATGTTACAACAAGCAGAAAATTATTTACAAGAAACCATCATAGAGTTCAAAACACGTAAAACAAAAAGACAACTGGATTTTATCCAAAAGCAATATGAAAGTGCTGAAAAAGCTTTCAAAGAAAAGCAAATCCAATTAGCAGCTTTTCAGGATATGAATAGAGGGCTTATTAGTGCAATCCCTATGACACGACAAACACAATTACAATCCGAATATAACTTAGCATATAATCTCTATTTAGAATTAGCCAAACAGCTAGAAACCCAAAAAATAAAAGTACAAGAAGATACTCCTGCCTTCATTTCCATAGAGCCTGTCAGTATCCCTCTTGATAAGTCCAAACCTAATAAAGGAATGATTATTGCAATATGGAGTTTTCTAGGAATTATCTTAGGAATTGCCGTTATTTTTGGAAAAGACTTTTTAAAGAATATAAAAAATAAATCACAAGAAGAGTAATTATGGGTTTAAATAAAAATTCTGTTTTAGGATATGCCACTTTAATAATGATTTTTTTTGGATTAATCCTTATAGGACTCGGAATTTTCCGTTATGAGGACATCGCAGGCTGGGGATTTGCCACTACTGGAATTGGTTTTCTAGCAATTGCCTGGGTTTTTGATTCCTTAAAAGGACGTGTATAAGCTAAATCAAATATAAATGATTAATAACTTTCAGCCCATTCCGAAGAATTTTCTCTCTAAACCTATTTATCATAGAACCTATTTGATAAATGGAGAGCTCAAAGAATGGAATGGAAAATATGATGAGGTTTATTCTACAATTTCCTGCACAGAGGTATATGCCCCTACATTAATTGGAACAATCCCTCATCTTTCAAAAACAGAAGCTCTGGAAGCTCTGGAAGCTGCCCTAAATGCTTTCGGCAAAGGAAATGGATTATGGGCAACTATGTCTGTGAAAAATCGTATTGAAATCTTTGAAAAATTCACGGAACAAATGAAAACAAAACGTGAAGAAATCGTACGATTAATGATGTGGGAAATTGGAAAAACTATTAATGAATCACAGAAAGAATTTGACAGGACTATTGAATATATCAATAATACTATTGATGCCTATAAACAATTAGATAGGGATAGTGCTAATTTTCAAAAAAAGGACGGAATATACGCCCATATTCGTAGAGGACCTTTAGGGGTTGTCCTATGTATGGGACCTTATAATTATCCTCTTAATGAATCTTTTGCACTAATTATCCCTGCTCTTCTGATGGGGAATACTGTCATCTACAAGCCACCCAAATATGGTGTCTTGCTTATAACACCTCTCCTTGAAATTTTTAAGGAGTGCTTCCCTAAGGGAGTCATTAACATTCTTTTTGGGAGAGGTAAGGAAATTGCAACACCTATTCTAGAAACAGGTCGTGTAGATATACTAGCCTTTATAGGGAATAGCCACTCTGCAATAGCTCTACAAGATAAACACCCCCATAAGAACCGCCTACGACTTATTCTAGGGCTTGAAGCAAAAAATCCTGCTATTATTTTACCTGATGCTGATCTGAATTTGGCTATTTCTGAATGTATATCAGGAGCTCTGACTTTCAATGGGCAAAGGTGTACTGCACTCAAAATCATATATTTACACAATGATATAAAAAAGCATTTTCTTTCAGAATTTACTAAAAAAGTAGATAATTTACCTTTTGGTAATCCTTGGGATGCAAATGTAATGCTCACTCCTCTCCCTGAGCCTAGGAAGCCTGATTATATTCAGGAATTAATAGACGATGCCACTGCTAAAGGAGCTAAAATACTTAATAAAAATGGGGGAAAACGATATAATAATTACATTTTCCCTGCCGTATTGGCTCCAGTAACTCCTGATATGCGTGTTTATCAGGAAGAACAGTTTGGTCCTGTAGTACCTATCCGATTTTTCTCTGACATAGAAGAAGTTCGCCAGGAAATAGCTGATTCTCAGTATGGACAACAAGTGAGCATTTTTGGTAAAAGTATTGATACATTAGCTCCATTGATTGATACTATGGTTAATCTTGTCTGTCGTGTTAATATAAATAGTTTGTGCCAAAGAGGACCTGATATTTTTCCTTTCACAGGAAGAAAGGATTCTGCTGTGGGAACTCTCAGTGTGTATGATGCACTCCGTTCTTTCTCTATTCGTACTTTTGTTGCGTTCAAGGATAACAAATCCAATGATGAAATATTTGAAAATATTTTAAAAACTGGAGCTTCTCATTTTATCCGTACAGATTATATTTTATAGTTTTTCATTAATTACAAAAAGAGTTAAAAATGAAGTTATTAGCTATTGTATTAATTATTTTAGCCTTATGCGTTTTAGGCATGGCTATTAAAATTTGGGCTAAGAAAGATGGTAAGTTCTCAGGAACTTGTGCAAGCCAGAATCCTCATCTCAATCCAGAAGGGGAACCGTGTAGTTTCTGTGGGCGACTCCCTGAAGAGGCTGATTGTAAAAAATCATAAATATTTATAAATCAGTTGGTTATTTTCTATAATCAACTGATTTATATTTAGTTATTAGGTATGAAGCCAACTCCTTTTAATCTTCCTTTATTCATAATTCTATTGGGTATTATATCTGGAATTATTTCTCAAGATATAAGCGCTGTTTTATCTATAAAAAATAGTATTTTTATCTGCATTATATCTATTTCTGTATTATTTTTCTCTTTTTATATTATAAAAAAATTCCAAAAAACATCTATTTTTATAGCCTCCTTCTCTGTAGGAATATTAACATATAGTATTCATTATCAACCTAATAAAAGTAATCACTATCTCAATCTGTTATCAGAAAATACAGATTATACTATATCTGGAATTATAGAAAATATCAAAGGAAAGAATATTTTTATATCTCTACAGAACATTGATAATCAGGAAATTTCAGGAAAAATACTTCTTCATATTAATGATAGCTTAGGTAGCAATAACATAGGCAGACCTATTCTCTTCGCTACAAAACTTTCTCCTTTTAAAGATATCAAGAATCCTTATCAGTTTAATTATAAGAGATATATGGAACGTCAGTATATCTATTGGCAAGGATTTTCTTCTTTGTACAAAATTGGTGAAGAGCGTTCTTTTTCACTGATTTACATAGCAAAAAAAATACAAAATTACTTATCATCTTCACTTGATAAATATGAAATTTCCGAATCTACGAGAGGCATCACAAAAGCTCTTATTCTTGGAGTACGAACAGATATCGCACCAGATATTTACGAACAATATATTGATGCTGGAGCTGTACATATTTTAGCAATTTCCGGGCTTCATATAGGTATTATAACCCTTCTACTGACACAAATAATAAATATTTTCATACCTACCAATAGAAAAAAATTAAAAATTGGTATTATTCTGAGTATTCTACTAACATATTCTCTTATTACAGGATTATCAGCTTCTGTATTAAGAGCGGTCTTAATGTTTGGAGCCTATAGTATCAGTTCTCTTTCTAGAAATAATAAAGCAAGATTTGATAGCTTGATTTTAGCTGCTTTTATACTAATTTTATGCAAACCCACATTCTTATTTGATGTTGGCTTCCAGCTTAGTTTTCTAGCCGTACTCTCTATATTAATATTTTTTCCTGTTTTTAATCAATATTTCTTTTTTGAAAATAAATACTTAAATTTCTTTCCTAACCTTATAAAAGTAAGTATTTCGGCTCAAATAGGCATTATTCCCATCTCATTATACTATTTTCATCAATTTTCTGGACTATTTTTAGTTAGTAGTATTGTTATTCTTCCTTTTTTGGGAATTATTTTAGCTTTGGGATTAGGAATTATAGCATTGTGTAGTCTTGGTTGGGTTCCTAAATGGCTTCTCATTGGTTATGATTTTATTATTTCGTTAATGAATAAAAGTATCGGACAAATAGCTTCTCTCAGATTTATTATAGAGAATGTCTATTTTGATGATATAATATTGTTTGTCAGTTATTTTTCACTAATAAGTGGAGTTATTTATTTGTATATAAAGAAGATACATTTTCTATATTTTTCTCTTCTTAGCTTTCTATGCTTACAAACATATCTATTTTATACAAAATTCCAAACAGGAACAACAAATGAACTAATTGTTTATCAGCAATATAAAAAATCTATGATTTCTATTCAAGAAGGAAATAAAATGACTTTATTTTCATCTGATTCAGTGAATTTTTCTAATAAATACATCAAAAGATTAATTACAGAAAAACATATCAAAAATCTTGAGTACAAGCCTCTTCCTAATGTCCTTCCTCTCAAAGAAATTAATTTTCTAATTATAGATGATAAATTTTATGTAGATAATTCTTTTCCAGTGGATTATCTATTACTAAGAAATTCTCCTAAGATTCATCTTGAAAAGTTACTAACTCAAATAACTCCTAAGTTAGTTATTGCTGATGGAAGTAATTTCTATTTTTCTATAGAAAAATGGAGAAAAACTTGCAAGGAATATCAAATTCCTTTCCACTATACACAAGAAGATGGATTTTTATCCTTATCACTTTAAATAATTTCTAAAAGATAAAAAAATGAAGATTTATTTTTAAGAGAAGAATAGGCTACCAAAAAGATAGCCTATTTTTTTGCGGAGAAAGAGGGATTCGAACCCCCGGAGGTGTTACCCTCAACGGTTTTCAAGACCGCCGCATTCGACCGCTCTGCCATTTCTCC